>CACKZI010000001.1 GCA_902604605.1 uncultured Pelagibacteraceae bacterium
TTCGGAATTACTGGGCTTAAAGAGTTCGTAGGTGGTTGAAAAAGTTGGTGGTGAAATCCCAGAGCTTAACTCTGGAACTGCCATCAAAACTTTTCAGCTAGAGTTTGATAGAGGAAAGCAGAATTTCTAGTGTAGAGGTGAAATTCGTAGATATTAGAAAGAATACCAATTGCGAAGGCAGCTTTCTGGATCATTACTGACACTGAGGAACGAAAGCATGGGTAGCGAAGAGGATTAGATACCCTCGTAGTCCATGCCGTAAACGATGTGTGTTAGACGTTGGAAATTTATTTTCAGTGTCGCAGCGAAAGCGATAAACACACCGCCTGGGGAGTACGACCGCAAGGTTAAAACTCAAATGAATTGACGGGGACCCGCACAAGTAGTGGAGCATGTGGTTTAATTCGAAGATACGCGCAGAACCTTACCAACACTTGACATGTTCGTCGCGACTTTAAGAGATTAAAGTTTTCGGTTCGGCCGGACGAAACACAGGTGCTGCATGGCTGTCGTCAGCTCGTGTCGTGAGATGTTGGGTTAAGTCCCGCAACGAGCGCAACCCTCACTTTTAGTTGCCATCATTTAGTTGGGCACTCTGAAAGAACTGCCAGTGATAAGCTGGAGGAAGGTGGGGATGACGTCAAGTCCTCATGGCCCTTACGTGTTGGGCTACACACGTGCTACAATGGTATCTACAACAGGAAGCAAAACGGCGACGTTAAGCAAATCCTTAAAAGATACCTCAGTTCGGATTGCACTCTGCAACTCGAGTGCATGAAGCTGGAATTACTAGTAATCGTGGATCAGCGTGCCACGGTGAATGCGTTCCCGGGTCTTGTACACACCGCCCGTCACACCATGGGAGTTGGTTCTACCTTAAGGCAAGGTTTCAAACCCTTGACCACGGTATAGTCAGCGACTGGGGTGAAGTCGTAACAAGGTAGCCGTAGGGGAACCTGCGGCTGGATTACCTCCTTTCTAAGGATGAGTGAAATTTAATTTCACTCTAAATAATATACAGGTTAATGTTGACCGTCCTCATTTCTCTTCTTAAAGTAGTGTTTCTCTTGAATGGGGGCCGGTAGCTCAGTTGGTTAGAGCACACCCTTGATAAGGGTGGGGTCGAAAGTTCGAGTCTTTCTCGGCCCACCAAATAAAGATTAAGGGGGATTAGCTCAGCTGGGAGAGCGCCTGATTTGCATTCAGGAGGTCAGCGGTTCGATCCCGCTATCCTCCACCAAAACACTTAGTTATATAAATCGTAAATAAAATAATAATTAATATCAATATCTATATCCGAACATTAGAAATGTTATTAGCTAATGTTCAAACAAAAATTTGATTCAACACAGAATTTTTTTCTGTGCATAAATCAAGCGTTTAAGGGCGTGTGGCGGATGCCTTGGCACTGAAAGTCTACGAAGGACGTGATATACTGCGATAAGTTTCGGGGAGCTGTATGTAAGTTTTGATCCGAAAATTTCCGAATGGGGAAACCTACTACTTTATGTAGTACTTTAAACTGAATACATAGGTTTAAAGAGATAACCTGGAGAACTGAAACATCTAAGTAACCAGAGGAAAAGAAATCAATTGAGATTCCGTTAGTAGTGGCGAGCGAAAACGGACTAGGCCAGTAATTTTGATAAAAAAATTTGAATAGTTTGGAAAAGCTAACCATAGAGGGTGATAGTCCCGTATAAGTAATGTTTGTTAAAATTCTTGAGTAAAGCGGGACACGTGAAATCCTGCTCGAATATAGGGGGACCACCCTCTAAGCCTAAATACTCTTCAGTGACCGATAGTGAACTAGTACCGTGAGGGAAAGGTGAAAAGAACCCCTATTAGGGGAGTGAAATAGAACCTGAAACTGCATGCCTACAATCAGTCGAAGCTCTTTTTAGAGTGACGGCGTACCTTTTGTATAATGGGTCAGTGACTTAATTTATTAAGCAAGCTTAAGCCATCTAGGTGTAGGCGCAGCGAAAGCAAGTCTTAATAGGGCGACAAGTTTAATGAATTAGACCCGAAAACGAATGAGCTTACCATGAGCAGGTTGAAAGCAAGGTAACACTTGCCGGAGGACCGAACCAGTTGACGTTGAAAAGTCTTTGGATGACTTGTGGTAAGGGGTGAAAGGCCAACCAAATTCGTAGATAGCTGGTTTTCCGCGAAAACTATTTAGGTAGTGCGTTGAATAAATAGATGTTTAGAGGTAGAGCACTAAATGGGCTAGGGGGAAGAGATTCTTACCAAACCTAATAAAACTCCGAATGCTAAACATTGTTCTTCAGCAGACAGACTGTGGGTGCTAAGGTCCATGGTCGAGAGGGAAAGAGCCCAGACCACCAGATAAGGTCCCAAAATTATGATTAAGTGTGAAAGGATGTGGAAATTCCTTAACAGCCGGGAGGTTGGCTTAGAAGCAGCCATCCTTTAAAGATAGCGTAACAGCTCACCGGTCTAATAGAGTTTCTGCGCCGAAGATGTAACGGGGCTAAAATCATATACCGAATCTGTGGATTTATAATTTTTTCGAAAATTATAACTGGTAGCGGAACGTTCTGTAAGCCTGTGAAGGGATACCCGTGAGGGATCCTGGAGGTATCAGAAGTGCGAATGCTGACATAAGTAACGATAAAAGAAGTGAAAAACTTCTTCGCCGAAAATCCAAGGGTTTCTGCGCAAGGTTAATCCGCGCAGAGTTAGTCGGCACCTAAGGCGAGGGCGAAAGCCGTAGTCGATGGAAATAAGGTTAATATTCCTTAACCAGATGGTAGTGACGAATCTTGTAAGTTGTAAATTCTAAATGGATTGAATTTGCCGCGAAAAGGTTCCAAGAAATAGCTCCATCATAAGACCGTACCCTAAACCGACACAGGTGGATTAATAGAGTATATTTAGGCGCTTGAGAGAATGATGTTGAAGGAACTCGGCAAAATGCTTCCGTAACTTCGGAATAAGGAAGACCTTTTTTTAGGCAACTATTAAAAGGTGGCACAAGCCAGGGAGAAGCGACTGTTTATCAAAAACACAGGGCTCTGCTAACACGTAAGTGGATGTATAGGGTCTGACGCCTGCCCGGTGCTGGAAGGTTAATGCGATGGGTGCAAGCTCATTTCTGAAGCCCCAGTAAACGGCGGCCGTAACTATAACGGTCCTAAGGTAGCGAAATTCCTTGTCGGGTAAGTTCCGACCTGCATGAATGGCGTAACGATTTCTCCGCTGTCTCCAACATCAACTCAGTGAAATTGAATTCTCCGTGAAGATGCGGAGTTCGCGTAGTTAGACGGAAAGACCCCGTGCACCTTTACTGCAACTTTACATTGGTGTTAGGAAAAACATATTTAGCATAGGAGGGAGACATTGAAGCAAAGGCGTCAGCTTTTGTGGAGTCAACAGTGAAATACCTCTTTTGTTTTTCTTGATATCTAACTGATTGCCGTCATCCGGCATCAAGACATTGTATGGTGGGTAGTTTGACTGGGGCGGTCGCCTCCCAAATAGTAACGGAGGCGTGCGAAGGTAGGCTCAGAACGGTCAGAAATCGTTCGTAGAGTGCAATGGCATAAGCCTGCCTGACTGTGAGACTGACAAGTCGAGCAGAGACGAAAGTCGGTCATAGTGATCCGGTGGTTCTGAGTGGAAGGGCCATCGCTCAACGGATAAAAGGTACGCCGGGGATAACAGGCTGATACTGCCCAAGAGCTCATATCGACGGCAGTGTTTGGCACCTCGATGTCGGCTCATCACATCCTGGGGCTGGAGCAGGTCCCAAGGGTTTGGCTGTTCGCCAATTAAAGTGGTACGTGAGCTGGGTTCAGAACGTCGTGAGACAGTTCGGTCCCTATCTGCTATGCGTGTAGAAGAATTGAGAGGAGCTGTCCCTAGTACGAGAGGACCGGGATGGACGTACCACTGGTGGACCGGTTGTAGCGCCAGCTGCAGTGCCGGGTAGCTAAGTACGGACGAGATAACTGCTGAAAGCATCTAAGCGGGAAACTCACCTCAAAACTAGTTCTTCCTATAGAGCCGTGGTAGACCACCACGTTGATAGGCTGGATGTGGAAGCGCAGTAATGCGTGCAGCTGACCAGTACTAATAGCTCAATTGGCTTGATTTATGCACTGAAAAAAATTTTTGAGATAGATAATAGTTATTAAACATAATAAAATTTACCTTACTAATTTCCTTAGGTTGAAAATTACTTAAATTAAGCATAATATTTAACATGCACTCGATGACAAAAAACGGCAAAAGAAAACTAAATATTATGTTTGCTGATTTTACTTATTATAATCGTCATACTCTTTATTCGAGATATACGCCTTTAAGCATAGGTATGATCGCTCAATATTCTAAACAAAAATTTGGAGACGATATTGATGTAAGTTTATTTAAGAGTATTGATAAATTTTTTGATAAAGCAAAAGAAACACCTCCTGATGTTGTTGGGCTATCAATCTATTTTTGGAACAAGGCTATTAATCAATATGCTGTCAAAAAGTTGAGACAAATGTTCGGAAAAGAAGTCATAATTGTAGTAGGAGGACCAAGTATTGACAGTAACCTTAATGAGCAATTTAATTTTTTAACGGATGATTTTCCCCATGTTGATGCCGCAATTACAAATGAAGGTGAACTAGGTTTTTATAATTTAATCAAAAAAATTTTAAGTAATCCTTTAGAAGTTTTTAATGAACCAATAGACGGATTGTCCTTTTTAAAAGGAGATGCAGTTTTAAGTGGAAAACCTATTGGATTATCTTTAGATTTAAGCACGATGGGTTCACCATACCTTTCTGGTTTAATGGATGAGTTCATGAATTCAGATTATCAACCTTTAATCCAAACCTCTCGTTTTTGTCCATACACATGTGCTTTTTGTGTATCAGGAAAAAATAGAGGAAAACTTAGAGGATACCCTATTGAACAAATTGAAGAGGAATTAAAATATGTATCTAAAAGATATGCAGATAGACCACATCATACAATGTACTTAGTTGATGAAAACTTTGGTATCCTTAAAAGAGACGTTGAAATTGCAAAATTATTAAAAAAATGTAAGGAAGATTATGGATACCCGCAAGCAGTGTTCTTTTATAATGATAAAAGATTTACAGGAACTTCCAGAGAAGTTTTAGAAATAATGAAAGACATGACTCAATATGGAGTTACATTAGCTTTACAAACAGAAAATCCAGAGGCCCTAAAAGCAGTAAATAGAGTAAATGTTACTGAGAAAGAGATAGATAGTGCCATCAAATGGGCAAAAGGTCTTGGTCTCGATACTTCTACAGAATTGATATTTGGAATGCCACATGACACAAGAGATAATTTTGTAAGCTTGTTAGATAGATCAATAAACAGAGGTTTTGATAATGTTTTAGTTCACAATCTTCTTTTTATGGATGGAATAGAAATGAATAGAAAATCGTATAGAGAAAAATACGATTACAAAACTAAATTTAGACCAAACTCTACACATTATGGAACTCATGAAGGTGTTTTTTTTTCAGAGTATGAAGAAATACCGGTATCTTCTCACAGTTTTTCATATGATGATTTTTGGGATATTCGTGGTCTCAATTTTATGTTTTATACAACTTTTAATCTCAAATTTCAAAAATGGTTCTTCCAGTTTGTCAGACATTTAGGAATACAACTTTCAGAATTTTATTCTAATTTGATGAAACCCGATAGAAATATTGAATGGCCAAGTGAATACATTAATTTTTTAGATGATTTTAAAATTGCTGTTGAGGAAGAATTATTTGATACAAAAGAAGAAATGATAAAAAAAACTAAGGAAATTTATGAGTCTAATGATGGAGATGTAGGTGAGCCAACTAGAATAAATATGAACTATGGTGCAAGATTGACTTATTTAGAAACTCATTGGGTAAAGGAAGTTTTATTAAAGCATCTAGATTTGTTAAAAGGAGAAAGTTTAACAGTTGATGATAAAAATTTGGCGTCAAACTTAATTGATTTAGCTAATAGTGAAAGGATAGATTTGAATAAAATAGAAACAAAACAACCTTTAAAATTTTCAGTTGATGTAATAAATTGGAGAAAAAATAAATTTAGAGATCCTTTAAAAAATCTTAAAATGCCTGAAAAGTCTGTAAAGTTTTTAGTCAGTAAAAACCAAGTGTCAGTGATTGAAGGGTTTCAAAAAAGATTTAATACTTATAAAGATAAAGATTTCTATAACGCTGCAATGGATTTCGTGCAACCAAGAAAATATCTACTTCATAATTTGAGTTATGAAGATTAGAGTAGTTATCTCTATTTAGATAAATTATATTCCTCTTTTAATATAAGTTTTAACAAACTTAATTTTATAGATTGTTTCTATCACAGAGGCAAAAATAAAAGTAGAAATAACACTGTAAGTGAAGAAAGGAATTGCCAACGTGTAACATAATAAAAAGCCATCGAAAGTATACCCATAAGAGCCCAAAGACCAAACTCCAAAATTCGTGACTATAAAAAATATACAAGCACCCATCAAAGAGCCAAAAATTCTAGTTTGAATTGATGATGTAAAGTATTTTGATATTAATCCAATAAACAAAATACTTCCCCATGTAAATAATGTTGTGCCATGAAAACCAATAAAAAAATCTGTAATTACAAAAGAAAAAATAAGAGCTGGCAAAAACTTTCTTCCCATTAGAGCAGGCACGTAAAAACCTAAAGCTAATAAACTAGTAAAATTTGGTGGATGAGGGATAAACCGGCTTGCTGCTAAAGCTAAAAAAATTCCTAATGATATTTTAATATAGTTAGACATTAATAGTTTATTTATAGTTGTTAAATAGTTTTAATGAACTCATTAGTATATATTTTTCTCTCGATTTCAATACATATTTTGAAAATTTCGTCGGTTCCATGAGAAATATTTTGACTAAAAATTGTATTATTTTGATCTGTTTTAAATGGTGGTAATTTTTTAATTACTGGAACAATTTTTAATTTTCTTTCCATATTTTTTAATTTATTTACTCCATCTTTTTTTGCATAAATATATTCTGAAAAATTTTTATTTTTTTTAAAATTATAAACTGTTGAGGGATAGAAAATAATCAAATTTTTAATTTTTAAACTTTTAATAATTTTTATTAAAGCCTTAGAGTAAATATTATTAAAATCTCTAAAAATTTTTTTATCAAATTTTATATTTTTTTGTCTATATATTAAAGGTGTTGCAAAATAGTAAAGGCAGTTGTAATTATAATTTTTTAGAGTTTTGTTATTAAAATTTCCATTTTTATTTATCTTAAATTTTTTTATTCGAAGTTTAAGTTTTCTTTTTTTGAAAATTTTAAGTAAATTTTTAGCCAAATCTTGATTATTGTTATAGGTAATCGTTACATTCCCACCTGATGTTGCAATTATTTTTGCAGTTAATTCTCCCAATCCTCTTGAGCCACCAATTATTAAAGCTTTATGTTTAATAAGAGCCGTTTTTGGAATTTTTTTTGATAAATAAGTTAAGCTCGGCTGTTGAGCGCGTTCTTGAGTAAAGAAAGTAAATATTTCTCCGATACAATTGTATGATTTATAGTTTATGATTGAATAACCAGTCCTCTTATCAGTTTTTAATACTTTTAAATTAATATCTTTTTTTTTTACCTTTTTTAAAAAAATATTAAAACCAACAAAAAGAGAGTTTTTACCAGGCCAATACATTCCAACAGAAGTCGACATCATAATTAAACTTGAAATTATCTTGTAATTTAAATCTTTAGATAAATAAGGATAACTTTTATTTATCTGCTTAATTAATGGAACATGATTAATTTTAATTATTTTTTTTTTGTGTTTAAGAATATTATTTTTTGGAAATGAACTTATTATTTTATTTTTTAGTTTAATATTTTCATCTTTAAATAATTTATTATTAAAAAAAAGTTCTAAAATTATACAAAGTACACCTTTGCTATAGATCGAGATAAAAATTTTTTTTTTGTTTTCAAAATTAAAGTTTATTTTTATTACTTCATCAAGAAAGATCATTTTTGCAAATTTACATTTAATTTGATGAATTTGAGAGGGTTTAATGACTTTTTCTTTAGTTAATATGTCTAACGACTTTAAAACAACATTCATTCCATGAACAACTGTACCCTCCAAATTTAACTTTGATAAATTTTTTTCTATTAAGTGGATTGGATTTTTATCTGCTGAGATTTTTATAAAATTTAGTTGTTTAAGTTTATTGATTTTGAAGCTGTACATCATTAATTTATTGTTTATTTATAAATTACTATTATATGTTAATTTTATTACAATGACCTTAATAAAAAAAAAAATTAAAATTTATTGCAGCTCTTTTTTGCCTCCGAAAAATATTAGTTGGTCTAATTTTGAAAAGATATCTTTTAGCAATTATGGTGAATTAGAGTCAATAACCGACAGTTCCGCTAAAGAGGAAATATCTATTTTATTAATCTTTTTTCAAGATTTTTTTGAAAATATAGATAAAAATAAAAAAATTGATTTTAAAATCAACCATCTGCTCAAACTAATAAACAAAAGATTAAGATTTAATAAAAATCCTTTGATCTTATTACATTCTTTCTGGTCAAGTGAAAATGTAATAAGAAAAATAAAATTTAATAATGAAGCTGAAATAAATAAAAAAAAATTTCAAAAAGAAATAAAGAAGAATTTCATACACAAAAACTTTTTTTGCATAGATTTTGATAATGAGCTAGCTAATGAAGGATTTTTTAAAACATTTGATAACAGGAATTGGTATTTTGCTCATTGTAGATTATCATCATTAGGGTTGGATGTGTTGTCTGCTACAATTTATAAAACAATAAAATCTATAACTCAACCAACTAAAAAAGTTTTAGTTTTAGATTGTGATAATACTTTATGGGGTGGAGTGATTGGTGAGGACGGTATTAGAAATATAAAACTTGGTCAGGATGGATTAGGTAAAGCTTATCAAGATTTTCAAAAATCAATTAAACGTTTACAAGAAAAAGGTGTGATTTTAGCACTTAATAGTAAAAATAATGAAAAAGACGTTTTTGAAGTTTTAGATAAACATCCTGAAATGATAATTAAAAAAAAAGATATAATATCTTTTAAAATAAATTGGCAAGACAAATCAAAAAATTTAATTGAAATATCAAATGAATTAAATTTGGGGTTAGATAGTTTTGTATTTTGGGACGATAATCCAATTGAAAGAGATAAGGTAAAAAGAAAATTACCAAAAGTTCAGGTTATTGATGTAGTCAACAATGTTTATGATTGGCCAGATAATTTATATTCATTGGATGAGTTTGCAAAATCAGAGATCACAAAGGAAGATTTAAAAAAAACTATACAATACAAATCAAGAGCAAAGTTTGTTGAAGAAAAAAAAAAATCTAATGATGATAATGAATACTTAAAGTCTATCAAATTAAGACCGAAAATTCATTATTTAGATAAGTTTAATCTTTCGAGAGCAGAACAATTATGCAATAAGACAAATCAATTTAATTTAAGATCAATAAGATATAAATCTAGTGAAATTTTAAATATTAACAAAAAAAAAGATAATATTATTTTTTTAATTTCTTTAAAAGATATCTATGGTGATCATGGGTTAGTTGGTTTAGTTATAATAAAAAAAGTAAATCAAGAAATAGCATTTTTAGATAATTTGGCTATGAGCTGTAGAATTTTAGGTAGAAACTTAGAAAGTTGGGTTCTTAAAAAATCTTTAGAAGAATGTAAAAAAAAAGGTTTTAAATATCTTGTCTCAGAATATTTGCCCACAATAAGGAATAAGATGGTTGAAAATTTTACGAAAGAAAATAATTTTTTACAAATTAGCAAAGATAAATTATTGTCAAAATCTTTTGTTAAGAATAAAAAAAATATTAGATATGCTATAGTTAATAAAACAAAAATACCAAATCTAAATGCCTACAGATAACCTTAATAATCAGATTTTTTTAATTCTCAAAAAAGTATTTCCTAAATCTAAGATAAAAAAAGATATTATGAATCTAAAAATAAATTCAGTTAAAGAGTGGGATTCGTTAGGAAACTTTAATTTGCTGCTTGCAATTGAAAAACATTTTAGATTTAGATTTTCTCCTGATCAAATGTCTGAGGTAAAGACTATAAAACAAATTTTTAAAATTTTAAAAGATAGATGATATCTAAAAAAGAGATAATAAACTCTTTAGAAAAACTCAAAATAAATAAAAACGATATTGTTATGATGCATGGGGACGCAAATGTATCTTCTCAATTGAAGGGAAAGAATTTAAATAATAAATTAAAAAGTACATTTGAATTAATCATAAAATATTTAAAACCAAATGGAACACTTATAGTTCCAACTTTTACAACATCATTTACAAAAACTAAAAGATTTAATATGACTAAAAGTAAAAGTGAAATTGGTATTTTTAGTGAAAGATTTAGAAATATCAAAGGTGTTAAAAGAAGCTTTCATCCAATATTTAGTTTCGGTGTTATAGGAAAAAATCAAAAAAGTTTTTTGAATACAAACATGGAGGATTGTTTTGGAGAAGGTACTTTTTTTGATTTACTTTACAAAAAAAATGCAAAAATTATTTGTTTTGGCTGTGGATTCAATGAAATTACTTTTACACTATTTGTAGAACAATATTTGAAGGTAAATTATAGGTATTTTAAATATTTCAAAGGTATTAAAACTTTTAGAAATAAAGAATTCAAAACAAATGTTAGATATTTTGTAAGAGATTTAAATAGAAAGACTGATCTTAATTTATTCTTATTAAAAGATCGAATGATAAAAAAAAATAAAATTAAAACGACTGCTATTGGTAGAATTGCTATACATTCAGTTAAAACTAAAGATTATTTTTATGAAATCAGAAAGCTATTGAAGCTAAATAAGTATGGTTTAATCGAGGAGAGATTTAACAACAAGTAATCTATCTCATTGTTCCAGCCTGCGTTCCATAATTTAAGGTTTCAGTTGTTGTTTGATTTTTATCTATTTTTTCTTGGTGAGTTGAATGTTCATCTTCTCCACCAGTTTTCAACAGTTTTTTATCATCCAATCCAGTTCCGAACGTTTTATTTAATCTAGCTAGCCATTTAGTCGTTTCACTTTGAAGTTCATTCTCAGACATTTTTGACATATTTAAACTAAAATCTTGTCTTTCTGTGATTGAAATTAAATATTTATCTATATCTTTTATAAAACCATTCTTAATAGCATGATCCCACATCCCAGTTTCTGGAAGTGGTAGCAAAAAACCTGCACTAGGATAAACTTTCAATCTTTCAAGTTTAAGCATTGTTTCTTTTATTGTTTCTTTCGTTTCTTGAGGATAGCCAATAATTAAACTCGTATTAGTTCTTAATCCTGCTTCTCTACAAATTTTAACTTGCTCTTCAAAATAGTGAGTTTCTACTTTTTTATCCATTGCTTTTAATATTTCTGCATTGCCCGACTCAAGCGAGTAACCAACAGAAGTACATCCAGCTTTAACGAATTTGTGAGCTAAATTTAGCCTTGTTTCTCTAGGAATAATTTTACCGTGGTTATCTTTATCTTTACCCATTAAATCAGCTCTAATTGAGCACGTCCAATGCACTTTTAGATCTGCTTCAATTAATTTATCCACAAATTTTTCAGCTGGTTTAATTTTATGAAAAGATAACTCGTCCCAAAAATTAAAGAAATTTGCATTATATTTTTTTTGATTCTGTTTTATCTCTGCAATTACGTTTTCTGCTGATCTGTGCCTATATGGATCATGCCAAAATACGTAATGACAAAAAGTACATTTAAACACACATCCTCTTGCAAGGTTTATAGGCATAGGAATAGCTTCCTCAGGCTTGTAATACCAAGAGTGTGATGCTCCCATTCTTTTCCCTGCAGAAAGATAGGTTTCGACGTCAAATAAATCCCAATTTGGAAAAGGAAAGTCATCTATATTTTTTACAGCTTTTCTTTTCCCATTATTAACAATTCTCCCATTTGCAGCCCTATAGATAATCCCATCTATACCTTTGCCTTTAATTGTACTTGGATACCCTTTATTAGCATGAGGTATTTCAACTATGGGCTCTACAATTTCTCCATAGGATTTCCTATAATTTATTGCATCTAATATTTTAGTTATTGTAATTTCTGCTTCCCCATAAATTACAATATCAACTTTAGTTGTTTGAAATAATACTTCAGGAATACTGCCACCAACTGAATTTCCAACTATAACTATTGTGTCTGGTTGATAATCTTTTATTGTATTAATACACCATTTCATCCATCTATAATGAGTTACAATACTTCCTAGACAAATTACGTCATATTTATTTTTTTTAATAAAATTTTCTACATACTCATTAGAATAGTTTCCAGCATCTATATCAAGAATATCAAAATCGTAACCATATTCCTTGACATAAGTTACAACATATCCCAAACCAACTGGTAGATATAAGTGACCTTCAAGTCCAGGTCTCAAACTTGGATTAATAAATAAAATCTTCATAATAAAACCCACTAATATTATAAATAATACTCATTTACAAACACTAATTTTGTTCAAAAATTGAACAATAGTAATATTTAAAGTACTATGTGACATAAATATAAATATATTGCATAAAATTTTACTAAGTATATTGATTTGAAATGAGAAAAATATTCATAACTGGTGGAGCCGGTTTTATTGGAAGCAATGCTGCTGAATACTTTATCAAAAAAAAATGGAAGGTTTATATTTTTGACAATTTGTCAAGAAAAGGGACAAGAGTTAATTTAAATAGAATTCATTCAAAAATTTCAAAATTTTATTTTGGAGATATAAAAGATTTTAAAAAAATAAACTTAATTTTAAAAAAAGTAAAGCCAAATGTAATACTTCACGCAGCAGGCCAGGTTGCTGTTACAACATCTATTCAAAACCCAAGAAAAGACCTAGAAGATAATTTAGTTGGCACATTTAACTTATTAGAGTCTTTAAGAAAAAATAAATTAAAATCAAAATTTATTTATACTTCGACCAATAAAGTTTATGGAAATCTTAGCAATTTGAAATTATTAAAAAAGAAATTTAGATATGAATTTAAAAACTCAAAAAAAGGAATTAATGAAAAGAAAAACTTAGATTTACATTCTCCATATGGATGTTCGAAGGGAGCAGCTGATCAATACGTAAACGACTATGCTAGAATATATAATATTGATGCATTTGTTCTAAGGCAAAGCTGTATTTATGGTATAAACCAATTTGGTATTGAAGATCAGGGTTGGGTTGCTTGGTTTGTTATAGCCTCAATAATGAAAAAAAAATTTAATATATATGGAGACGGAAAGCAGGTAAGAGATATTCTATATATAGACGACTTATGTGATTTATTTCATAAAATTTCAGTCTCAAAAAAAAAAAATAAAAGTATTATATTTAATGTAGGTGGTGGAAATAAATTTTCTTTAAGCTTATTAGAATTAATAAATATTTTAAAAAAGAAAAAACTAAATTCAAAATTTACTTATAGTAAATGGAGAAAAGGAGATCAAAAAATTTATATAAGTGATAATTCAAAGATTATTAATCAGTTTAATTGGAGACCAAAAATAAACCCTAATAAAGGAATAGATATTTTGATAAAATGGATCAAGGAAAACAAAACTGTAATTTCAAAAATATTTTAATTAGTGAAAAAAAGGCTCGCATTTATAGATCATAACTTTCATCAAAAATCTAGAAGTGCAGATTTTCTTAGAGAAATTTTTAAAGATCATTTTATTATAGATAATTTATGGTGGTCATTAAAAGATCAGCATAATTTAATTGAGTTAGTAAAAAACTATGATAATTTTTTCTTTTTTCAATCCTTACTTCCTTTGGATGACATGCTTCTTTTAAAAAATAAAAACGTAATGTGGGCACCTATGTATGACAACCTCTCTCAACATAATAGCTATTGGAAAAAAATTAAGTATTTAGATATAAAAATTTTATCTTTTTCAAGTCCAGTTAAAAGATTAGCTTTAAAATATAAATGCAAATATTTATCACTTAAATATTCAATGAAAAATAGTGTGACGAGAACCCCCCAAAAAAAAAAAATTAATATTTTTTTTTGGTTTAGAAGTAATGTTAAATTTTACGATTGGATAAATAAATTTGATAGTAAAATTATTAAAAAAATAACTTTTTTTAATTGTCCTGACCCGGGCAGAAGACATGATGTTATTAACAGAAGAGATATTAAAAAATTCAATATAAAGATAATTAAGAAATCTTTTCTCCCTAAAAAAGAATATTTAAATTTATTAAGAGATTGTGATGTGTTTGTGTGCCCTAGAAAACAAGAGGGTATAGGTATGAGTTTCTTAGAAGCAATGAGTATGGGAAAATATATAATAAGTCACAATGATGCAACGATGAAGGATTATATTTTAGATAGAAGAATCGGTTTTTTGTTTGATAGAAATAATTCAGATAAGGTTAATATAAAAGATATATCTAAGTATAAGGAATATAGAATTAAAACTGCAAAAAAGATGTATAAAAATTGGTCACAGAATAAGAAAAATATCATTAAATTTTTTATTAATACAACCAATAATTCTGACAAAAATATTTTTACAGAACTTTTGTTTTTTTCAGATTTTTACTTGAGATTAAAACAAATATTTAAAAATTTAATCTTTAGAAACTTTTAAAATTCCTATTGAAGGTATTCCATCAGAACTTTTAGCAAATTTTTTTCCCTCTAAAGCTAAAAGGAAAATGTTGTTTTTGTCATTATAGATAATATCTCTGATTCTTTTACCTATAAATATTTTTTCCATTGAAATAATCTTATTGTAATCATCATTTAAATTTGCCCTAAAAATAGATCTTCCATTTAGTGAGGTGACAAGAAAGTTATCTTCCCAAAAATATGAAAATTTAGATGGTACTTTTATGATTTGATTAATTCCAATTGAAGGGACAAAAGCGTACACAGGTTCTATAAAATTTTCACTTTTATGATTTTTTTTATAAAAAAATTTATTTTTTGAATCCTCATCTTTATAAAACTTTTGATGAAAATATGGCTCTCCATAAGACGATATTGGCCAGCCATAATTTCCTCCAAAAATTATTTTGTTAATTTCATCTCCACCTCTAGGTCCATGTTCTGCAGATAAGACAATTTCATCAGTAGCATATAACCCCTGGGGTGTCCTATGGCCCATGGAGTAGATAATTGATTTTTTGGTTTCAAAATCAATAAAAAGAATTTTACCAAAAGATGAATCAACATTTTGGGCCCCAGTGCCTTTTAAATCTGTATCCGTGGTAATTAGTAAACCATCCTTACCATTATGTTTAAAATTACTTATTCTTCCTGCATCAAATTCTAAATTACAATCACTTGATGTGAAAAGTTTTTCAAAATTTAAATTTGAATTTATCTGTGCCATAGAAATATTAATTTTAGTACATTCATTATTAAAGTCACTGTAAGATACGTAAATCTTATTATCATGTACAAGTAAATCTCTAATTGCACCAACTTTATTATTAAATTTAAAATTAGTCTTAATTTTTTCAAAATTTATTTTTGAATTTTTTTCAAAACTTTGATTATTTATAAAATAAAAGTTACCAAAAGAATCAGCCAGAATTACTTTATCGTTATAGTTGTCTAAATAAAATTGAACTGATCCAGGATTCCATTTAGAAATAGATTCGGTAAGGTCCAGTTCTTCAAGAGATTTTTCAAAGAAATCTATTTTAACAAATTGTGTGCTTGGAAGAATGTTTTGATTATAACTCATTTTACCAAAAATTTTATATCGTTTAAACCTTTCAGCCTCACCTTTTCCAAAAAATATCTCTGTAATGAATTGTTTTTGATCTTGATTTAATCTTTTTACTACAAAGGCTCTAATTGTATCTAAATTTATAATAAAAAATAAAAAGATAACTAAGACTAGAATAACTTTATATATATTTTTTTTAATCATAATTTTTATCTTAAATCTGAAATTTTTTTCAAACTTTGATCTTCTTTTTTCGATAAATCTACTACTAAACAATCTTTTATTTCATCTAATCTTGCCTCATCACTGAGATAATTTAAATTACTATTTTTGTCTCTACTTTCTCTCATATTTGAATTTACATAATAACCCAAATTTTTGATTGAAATATTTGGGAAGTAATCGTCTTTTTTATAATCATCGTTTATAAAAAAGGCATTATTTTTTAATCTATTGGTTCCTATAAAGTAATATCCTTTTTCTTTCATAAGCTTTATGAGAGATTTGAGAGACATACCGTAGCATAAATTGGAGTAATGGTAGTTTGATCTATTAAAATTTTTTATATTCGGAACCGTTACCTCAAGTTCTGAACCAAAGTTTGCGTTATATTCTGCTATGAAAATTTTTGAAATTTTTCTATTTAACTGTTTTATTATCCAATAATCAATTCCATCAATATCAATACTAAAAATATCTATTGAAAATTTACAATTATCAAAGAGTAAATTATTAAAATTATCTGTATTTATATTTTCTTGTATCGCTTTAATATCCCCCTTCCAGTAATTAATGTTTTTTTTTACTTTTTCCTCAAAATTATCAATCATGTCGAATATTCTTCCTTTAGAGTGAAATCTTTCATAAATTAATCTTGTGTTTGCCTCAGAATAATCTCCAACTCCTATTTCAATAAATGATGGATTGTCTATTTTTAAATGATTAATTAAAAAATTAATAATTCCGTCCTCGCCATTTTGAGAGAAGACTTTACATTCAGATTCTTCTATAGACTTAAATTTTTTATAGTTTAATTCTTGAGAAGATATGGTTTTGATACCATTTTGAATTTTAACATAATCAGTCAATCTATTTTTGAAATTAGACTTAACTAAAATTTTATTTATGATATTAATTAAAATATTGTTGATATACTTAAGCATTATTACCAAGTACTTTTTTATTATTGTTAATAAAATTTAGCAACATATAAATTTTATAATGAATGTTATTGCAAAGTTAAAAACCGTATTAAATTTGATTATCTTAAATTTTAAAATTTTTTACGAAAAAAAAGTATTAAAAAATAAAATAATTTTATTTTATTATCCAAAAAGTAAACAAATAAATGAAAATATCTTTTATATAGAAAATTTATTTAAAAGAGTTGATTCTAAATCTAAAATAATTTTTCTACATCAAAACACAGTTTTATCAAAAAAAAACTACTACTTTATAACTGAATCAAAATTAAATTTAATATTTAATTCAGATTTGTTTATTACAAATTTTATATGTGATCATTTTCCTAAAAAAGTCAAAAAAATTTATATTCATCATAATTTATATGACGATCCCTGGGTAAGTTTAAAAAAAGAAAAAGAAACTTGTGAAAGATTGAAAAATTATAATTTTATCTTTGTAGCATCTAGAGAAGCTTTAGAAGGTACATTAGAAATGTTTAAAAAAAATTCTATATCTCCACCTAAAATTTATGAGACAGGTTATTATAAATTAGATTATTTATTAAGGAATAAAATTAACAAAAAAAAAGGAAAAAAATATATATTAGTAGCACCAACTGGAATTAATGGATTTGCAAAATTATCAATGACCAAGGAACTAGAGAAAATAATTAAAAAAATTTTTTCAGAAACAGAATATAATGTTATTTTGAGACCTCATCCTAGAGATAGAGAAAATAAGATATACTATAAAATCAAAAATCAATTTAAGAATAATAGGAAATTTGAATTTGATACTTCTTCAAATTATTTTAATGTTTATTCAAAATCTAAAATTATGATAACAGACATTTCAGGTACTGCTTATACATTCGCATTTTTGACTTTATCTCCAGTAATTTTTTTCTCAGTTTCTGAAAAATTGATTAAAAAATTTGAGTATTCACATTTAAATTTTTTTAAAAACAGAAATAAAATAGGCATTATTGTCAAGTCATACAATAAATTAGGAAACAAAATTTCATTTATAGAAAAAAAATACTCAAATTTTAGTAAAAGTTCATTGAAATTAAGAAAAAAATTAAAATATTTAAATAAATCTAAATATATTATAAAAGAAATTATAAAAAAAATAATTTGATGCTTTTCATAAACACTTATTTTGTTAATTAAATGTCTAAAAAAAAAATTGTATATATAGGTCTCGCTGCCGATATTCTTCATGAGGGTCACATAAATATTTTGAAGACAGCTTCTAAAATGGGAACTGTTATTGTAGGTTTGCTAACTGATACAGCTATTGCTTCTTACAAAAAACTCCCTTTTTTAAATTTTAATCAAAGAAAAATAGTTTTAGAAAATATTAAACACGTAGATAAGATAATTCCTCAAAAAACTCTAGATTATGTTGAAAATTTAAAAATTGTTAAACCAAATTTTGTTGTTCATGGAGATGACTGGAAAGAGGGTATACAAAAAAAAACTCGTCAAAGGGTAATAAATACTTTAAAACTTTGGGGCGGTCGATTGATTGAACCTAAGTATACCAAAAATATATCATCAACAAAAATTAGATCAAAAATTTACAGTCAAGGTATTACTCCTCAAAATCGATTATCAAAATTAAGCAGATTGTTGAAAGTAAAAAAGATAGTTAGAATTTTAGAAACACATAACTCTTTAACAGGACTAATAGTTGAGAATTTAAATTATGTAAAAAATTCCCAATCATTAGAGTTTGATGGAATGTGGTCCTCTAGTTTAACAGACTCTTTAACCAAAGGGAAACCCGACAATCAATCTGTAGACTACTCTTCTCGAATCCTTGGTCTAAATGACATAATGGATGTTACAACTAAGCCTTTAATATTTGATGCAGATAATGGTGGGAGGATTGAACATGTTCCCTACTTAGTTAAAACCTTAGAAAGAATAGGTGTATCTGCAATGGTAATGGAAGATAAGATTGGTGAGAAGACAAACTCTCTTTTTGATGATCAAAAAAAAACCAAACAAGACTCTGTTAAGAATTTTTGTAAAAAATTAAAAATTGCTAAAAATTCAAAAATTTCTGAGGATTTTTTTATAATAGCAAGAGTAGAGTCTTTTATTTTGGGCAAATCTTTAAACGATGCATTAAACAGAGCAATAAATTACGTTAAAGCTGGTGCCGATGGCATTTTAATTCACAGTAAAGAAAAAAATCCAAATCAAATATTTCAATTTGCACAAAAATTTAGCAAAACAAAATACTTCTGTCCTTTAGTGGCTGTCCCATCGACATACTCTAAAGTAAGGGAGAAAGAATTAATCAACAAAGGTTTTAAAATAGTTATTTATGCAAACCAAATGCTGAGAGCAGCATATCCTTCAATGGTTGATATTGGTAAAGCAATTCTTAAAAATGGAAGATCTTTTGAGGTAGAAAAAAAAATTACACCAATTAAAGAAATTATTAGTTTAATCAAATAATAGTGAAAATAAAAAATTACAAAAAAAATAAAGGAGTTTTAGTTTGGTTAACTGGACTGTCAGGATCTGGTAAAAGTACGATTGCAAAAAAAATATATCCTCAAGTAGTAAAAAATTTTGGAAAAACAATAATTATCAATGGTGATGATTTAAGAAAAATATTTAGATTGTATGGTTTCGATGAAAAAGACAGATACGTTAATGCACTTAAATTTTCAAAACTTTGTAAACTTATCACAGATCAAAATGTATCAATTATTTTTGCAGCAGTCGGTATGAAAAAAAATATAAGAAAAATTTTTAGATCTTCTGTAAAAAATTATTTTGAAATATTTGTTCAAGCAAATATAAGACAAATAAAAAAGAAAAATTTAAAGATGACATATAAAAAATTTAAATCAAATATAGTTGGATATGATATAAAACCTGAATTTCCTAAACAACCAGATATTTTGATTAAGAATAACTTGAATAAAAATATAAAAGATTTAATTAAAGAGTTATCAAAAAAAATCTCTCAGTTTAAATTTAAATTTTCATAAATTTAATTATTTTTTTATAGTATTTTTTTGCAAGGTTAAAATCATCAATTGTATCTATATCAAGACATTGATATTTTGCTTTGATCTCAATGGGATAAAACTTTTTAGGTGATAAGTTTTTATATTTTTTAAAATATTTTATTGAAGAAAGATAAAATGATCCATTAATTTTAGACCTATCACGTTTTTTGTCATTGAGAAATTTTGAAACACTCAATATTGGTTTGTTATCATTTTTATTAAAAATCAAAATTGCTTTTTTTAATTTTGCTCTTGATCGAAAGGGAGTTGTTGGTTGTAATAAAAAAAATCCATCTAGTTTTGTAACATTCTTCTCATACCAATTAATTGCATGCATCGAGGTTTCTTCTGAGCTAGTATTGTCTTTACTTATTTGTTTAGGTCTTACAAAGGGTGCTAATGCACCTTTTTTTTTCGCAATATTTATTATTCTTTTATCATCTGAGGATACTAAAACATCAATTATTCCATCAATATTTTCGATAGAATTAATTGACCATTCTACTAACGATTTATTACCAATTTTTCTTAAATTTTTTCCAGGTAATCTTTTTGAGTTTTTTCTCGCCAGAATTAAAGCAAGTATTTTTTTTTTCATAAATTAATTTGAATTAGATCTTATAAAATTTATATCATATATCGTTCAATTATTGAACATTGTAGTAAAATCAATCATATTTTGCCTTTTTAAAAGTTCATATTTTGATAAATGTGTTATATTAAATCATTTTATTATCAAATATTATAATGTATTAATATCTCATGAAATTTTACATGATATATTCCAACCAGTATGCGACTGGTAACAAACCAATAGGGATAGCTTCTTTATCTGCGATTTTAAAAAGAGAGGGACATTCATTTAAACTTTTTGACTGTACTGCATATAAAGTTAAAAGAGATGGAGAGTTTACTGATTGGAATAAAACCGGGGAAAAGGTTTCACAGTTTATGGCAGCAAAAAATGCTGAAAGACTTCCAAAAAGAGAAGAGGTAACTTATACGCAATTGATAGAGAAGGTTATAGAGGACATAAATTTATTTAAACCAGATATGATTGGTCTGTCTGCACTTAGTGATGACTATCCATTAGGTTTGAGAATTATGGAAAAAGTTAAATTATCTTTTAATAATATTCCTACAATTATTGGAGGCGTTCATGCAACAATCGATCCAGCGGGAGTTATTACTGAAAAATGTTTTGACATGGTTTGTGTTGGAGAAGGTGAATATGTAATGCTTGATATTGCAAAAAGAATTGACGAAAAAAAAGATTTTCTCAATATAAAAAATTTATGGGTAAAAAATCACGATGGAACAATTCATAAAAACATTGTACGACCTTATGAGCAAAATTTAGATAATTTTCCGATGCCGGATTGGTCTATTTATCCTGATACAGCTTTTTATAAACCATTCAAAGGAAAAGTTTATAAATATGGAGATTTTGAGATGAGCCGTGGCTGTCCTTATAAATGCTCCTACTGTATTAACGTTCAAATGCAAGCAATATACAAATCAACTGGAGAGAACTATCATAGAGAAAAAAGTATAAAAAGAGTAATTGAAGAAATCAAATATGCAAAAGAAAAATATGAAATAGAATTTATAAAATTTTGGGATGAGACATTTTTGTTAATGTCTAAAGAGCGTCTTGAAGAATTTGCTGAGTTATATTCAAAGGAGATTGGTTTACCATACGTGATTGAAACAACAGCTAAAAGTATAACACCACATTCTGCAAGTTTACTTAAAAAATCGAATTGTAAGAGTGCATCATTGGGACTTGAGACCGGAAGTCCAGATTTAAGAAATGGAATTTTACACAAACCAACAGAAAACGAAACATATCTTAATGCTTTTAAATTATTGGAAATAAATGGAATTCAAAAGGTATCATATAATATGCTTGGTTTACCAATGGAAAAGCAGTCAGATATTTTTAAAACAATTGCAATGAACAAATTATGTAAAACTGACACTCAAACAAATGGAAAATTTTATCCTTACAAAGGAACTCCAGTAAGAAGAATGTTGATAGAAAAAGGTTGGTTAAATGAGGAAAGAGAAAAAGAGATTACCAAAGGTTATGATTTTAATAGTTTAACTGATCACAAATCAGTTCTTGAGTTTGATCAAATAGATACCGATTTAAATGGGAAATTGTTAAACAGAATAAGTAAATTGTTTTTAACTTATATAGTTTGGCCAGTAAAACTTTGGCCACTTATTGATTGTATTAAAAATTGTGAAAAAGATAATGATGAGTTTATAAATTATTTAGGAGATAAACTAAATGAGGTTACATATTTTAGTAAATTTAAAGAGTGGCCAAATAATATTCATGAAATAAATGAAAAAGATAATAAAATTCAATATAATTTTGAAAATCCTATAGCCAATGAGTTTTCTAGACTTTTACTTATGCGTTGGGGAAATAAATTTAAGGATGAAATCCATCTTCTTTTAACAAAAATAGAAAAAAATTTATTATCTGCTGAATTTCCTATTCCAGAAAATGAAAAAGAATTAGAAAAATTTGTTGGAATTGAGAATTATACTGAAAAAGAAAAAAGAGATTTAAGACAAGAATTAAGAAATATCGCCAAAAAGGATAGTGAGGCCTATATTTAATCCCTTAATGAATTAATCGTAATTTCACAATTTAAAAGATTCTATGAATAATAAATCCATTATAAGAAGAGAAATTATCGGATTTGGCAGACCAGATATCGGGAATAATGAAATCAGGGCTGTAAAAAAGGTCATCGAGTCAAAATGGATTGGTAGCGGTCCTGTTACTGAAAAATTTGAGAAGATGTTTAAAAAATATAAAAAATCTAAAATTGCTCTATCAGTAAATTCATGTACTGCAGCAATGCACTTGGCACTTTTGTCATTAAATATTGGACGTGGAGACGAGGTAATTACAACCCCCATGACTTTTTGTTCAACAATAAATTCAATTTTATTAGTTGGAGCAAAGCCAGTTTTGGTGGATATAAATTTAGATACCCTTAATATTGATGAAAAAAAAATAGAAAAAAAAATCACTAAAAAAACAAAGGCGATTATTTTAGTCCATTTTGGTGGACTACCATGTAATTTAAAACCAATTCTAAAAATTTGTACAAAAAATTCTATAAAAATAATTGAGGATTGTGCTCATGCAATTGAAACAAAATATTATGGAAAACATGTGGGAAATTTTGGTGAGGCAGGATGTTTTAGTTTTTATGCAACCAAAAACTTAACAACGGGTGAAGGTGGTATGTTAATTACAAAAAATCAAAAAATTGCAAATAGAATAAAGATAATGAGATTGCATGGAATGACCAAAGATGCATGGAAAAGACATTTGCCCGATGCGTTAAATCAAAAAACTAAATTTCAACATTACGATGTGTCTGAGCTTGGATTAAAATACAACATGATCGACATAAACTCATCTATTGGAATTGAACAACTGAAGAAAATCGAAAAAAATTGGAGAATTAGAAAAAATCTCTATGCTTTTTATAAAAAAAAACTAAAAAATTTACCTCTATTATTTCAAAACGAAAGGCCATATTTAGTTAAACATGGATATCATCTTTTTGTTATAATTGTTGATAAAGATAAGACTAATAAAAAAAGAGATCAGTTAGTTAAATATCTAAAAAAATATAAGGTCGCTGCTGGTATCAATTATAGGTGTGTAACCGATATGAGTTATTATAGAAAAAATCTTAAATGGACTAAAAAAACATCAAAAATTGCAAAATACGTTGGTGATAATATTTTGAGTTTGCCATTAGACCCAAAATTAACAAAAAAAGATATTAATTATATTTCAACAATTATTAAAAAATTTTTTGAGAACTAAAATTTTATTTAGGTGTGATGCTGGTAAGGTAAAGAAAATTGGCACTGGCCATTTATACAGAAGTATATTTATAGCAAAAATATTAAAGAAAAAATTGAATGTAAAAAATAAGGAAATTAAATTTTTAATTAAGTCAAATAAAAAATATAAAATTGCTCCTAAAATTTTAAATGAAAATAAACTTCGATTTATAAGTTTTCATGAAAAGTTTTTAAAAGAAAATTCATTAAATGAAATTGAAACCTTAAAAAAAAATAAAGCTGAAATACTTATTATAGATAATTGGAGCAAAATAGAGCTAAAAACATTAAAAAAAATTAAAAATTACTTTCAAAAGATAATTTTAATTGATGATAGATCTAATCATAATTATTTTGATTTAAGAATTAATTCTTTAGTAGGTAAAAATGTTAGCATTAAGAATAAAAGATCATTTAAAAATTTAATTTTGCCATCGTATGAAAAAAAAGATTTAATTAATAAAAAACCGAAATTCAAAAAAAACATTAAAAATATTTTTATAAATTTAGGTGGTTGGGATAAGAATTATTACACAAAGTCAATTTTAGATATTATAAAAAGTCTTAATTTAAACTTAAATGTATATTTGAGTTCTAATGTAAAAAAAACTAGATCTATTAAGTTTAAGAAAATAAAAATAATATATTTCCCCA
Organism: uncultured Pelagibacteraceae bacterium; assembly: GCA_902604605.1. Taxonomy (GTDB): domain Bacteria; phylum Pseudomonadota; class Alphaproteobacteria; order Pelagibacterales; family Pelagibacteraceae; genus Pelagibacter. Next base: position 24,549 of record CACKZI010000001.1, read on the forward strand.
AAAAAAAATTTTATGAAAAATTAGTATATTCCGATGTATCTATTGTATCTGGTGGATTAGTAATGTTTGATAGTTTATTTTTCAGAATTCCAACAATCTGTTTACCACAAGATAAAGATCAATATTTTAATGCAAAACGTGTAAATTATTTCAATGCAAATTTAATTATTAAACCAAAAAATATTAAAAAAAGTTTTGAATACAATTTTAATTCTTTATATAAAAATAATACTTTAAGAAAAAAGTTAATAGAAAATAGCAAAAAAGTCGTCAAAATAAGAGATATGAAAAATGTTTTAGAAAATCTAATTAATAAATGTAAGATATACAATGATGCTAAAAAAACTTTTTAATTTTAAGAATAAGGTAGTATTAATCACTGGATGTAATGGACAAGTTGGGCAAGCGATTTTAAATTTATTTTTAAGATTAGATGCAAATGTCTATGGAATAGATATAACTAAACCTAAATCAAAATATAATTTTAATTTTATTAAGTGTGATATTACCAATCAAAAAAGTTTAAAAAAAACAATAGAAAAAATTATTTATAAAGAAAAAACAATTGATATATTAATTAACAATGCAGGGATTTCGACATTTACTAATTTTAAGAAAAGAACAGAAAAAGAATTAGATAAAATATTTAAGACTAACGTTGTGAGTGTTATTAATTTAATCAAACATTATGTAATAATGTTTGATAAAAAAAAATTAAAAAAAGGTAATATCATAAACATTAGTTCAATTTATGGTTTTTTAAGCCCAGATTTTAAAATTTATTCTAAAGGCGATAGATTTAGTCCAGAAATTTATGGAGCTTCTAAAAGTTCAATTATTCAATTGACTAAATATTATGCAGTGCTTTTAGCAAAAAGAAATATTAACGTTAACTGCATTTCACCAGGGGGATTATTAAATAAAAAATTACAGTCTAATGGATTTATCTCAAGATATAAAAAACGAGTTCCTATGAATAGAATGGGCCAATCATCGGATTTGTTAACTACAGTTATTTTTTTAGCTAGTGATAGTACCGAGTATGTAACTGGTCAAAATATAATTGTTGATGGTGGTTTATCATTAAAATGATTAAAAATTTAAAAAAGCCATTTTTAATTGCTGAAGCAGGCATTAATCACAATGGGAATGTTAATCATGCTATTAAAATGGTGGATTTAGCTAAAAAATCAGGAGCAGATGCAATTAAATTTCAAACATATATAACAAAAAAAAGAGTAAAAGTTGATAACCCTGTTTATAAAATATTAAAAAAATGTGAACTTTCTTACGAGCATTTTGAAAAAATTAAAAATTATTGTGATAAAAAAAAGATAATTTTTTTTTCAACACCATTTGATATTGAATCTGTTAATTTTTTGGAAAAATTAAAGGTTAAACTATATAAAATAGCTTCTTTTGATATATCGAATTATCAATTATTAAAAAGGGTAATTTCAACGAAAAAACCAACAATAGTTTCAACAGGGATGGCTAAATTAATAGAAATTAAAAAAACTTATAGATTGTTTAAAAAAAGTAATGTTGAATTAGCTATACTGCATTGTATCAGTTCATACCCAAATAAAGATGAGTCAAGCTATTTGTCAAATATACATTTTTTAAAAAAAAATTTTAATTGTACTATTGGATTTTCTGATCATACAAATGATATTAAAACAAGTATTTATAGTGCATTACTTGGTGCAAAAATTATTGAAAAACATTTTATGATTTCAAAAAAAAATAATTGTGTTGATAAGCCTGTTTCAATTGATCCATTTCAGTTCAAAAAAATGAGAATAGAGATTGATAAACTAACTAAAATAATTTCAAAGCCTAAATTCGGTATAAGACCAGAGGAAAAGAAAGCATTAGTTTTCAAAAGAAATAAAATTTTATAACTTTTCAAAAAGTGGAAAAAGCAATAATTATTCAAGCTAGAACTGGTTCAAGTAGGTTCCCTAATAAAATTTTAAAAAAAATTGATAACAGATCAGTATTACAATATTTAATTGATAAACTTTTTAAATATTTTGATAAAAAAGAAATTATAATTGCTACAACTAAATCAAAAAATGACTATTTAATTAGCAATGTTTCTAAATTTAATAAGATTAAAATTTTTAGAGGTAGTACTAACAATTTATTGGAAAGATATTTAGATTGTTCAAAAAAATATAACGTTAAAAATATAATAAGAATTACTTCAGATTGTCCTCTAGTCGATCCAAAAAGTATAAATAAAATGTATCAATTATTTAAAAAGAAAAAATTTGACTATTTATCCAATACTTGTCCACCTGAAAATTCAAAATATCCAGATGGTAGTGATATTGAAATATTCAATTATAAAAGTTTAAAAAAATTATCTAAATTGAAACAAAGTAGAGAAGATAAAGAACATATCTATGGTTTCTGGAAAAATGAAAATATTTTTAAAATAAAAACTTTAAATAGGAAAAATGATATATCAAAATTTAAATATAGTTTAGATTATAAGTCAGATCTATTTCTTATAAAAAAAGTTGTTGCACAATTAAAAGAAAAAAAATATTCAGAAACACCAGAGAACATTACAAGATTAATTAAAAAGAATAAGAAACTCTCACAAATATCTTACAAAAATCGGTTGAAATATTTAGAAAATAAAAAATTTAAAAAAAACGATCCTTAATTATTCTAATCATTTTTTTTGTGCCATTTACGTCAGGTTCAATACATAAGTTTGAAATAATTTTTTTTTCATATTCGGGAATTTGATCATCTAATTTTTTAAGTAATTTTTTTTTGTCAAAATCATATTCATTCTGAAAATTAATTGTCAGATATCCACATCTATCCGCCTGGCTTTTGGAATGTTCAACTTCATTTTTTGTCATATGATTTGATATCAAACCTATAATTCTTTTTTTTAAAAGAACTGCATCAGTAATTGCACTAGAGTCAAAATTTGTAACTAAAAATGCTTTATAGATAAATTCTCTTGTTCTATATTTTACTACTTCAAAATTTTTTAAATATTTGTCTGTTTCAAATAAATCATATGCTGGATGTAAACAAATAATTATTTTTTTATTATATTGACTTGATAAATTGTTTAAAAATTTTTCTAAATAACGATAGTGGTTACTAATTTTTTTTTCATCTAGCTTTCCTCTTAGCTCGACCTCTTGCCAATAGTTAAGATTTGCATTAAGATGAACAATATATTCTTCACTAGATTTTTCCCTTCTATCATTTAAAATATCGTAGTTTCTACTATTAACAAGGACAAGCTCTTTTGAAAAAAATAATTTTTTATTATAAAGAAATTTTTTAAATTTACTTTTATTTATATTATCAATGATTTTTTTATCACTTATAAATCTTATTTCCATCTGGTTAATAAATCCTAACCAAGATAAAATTAAGGTAAGTTTTTTTGAAAAGATTTTTAAGTACCATCCTAAAGCTTTTAAGGGACTCTTGATTGACACATGTTGTGACATCCCAGTACCATGACCAAAATTTGTAATTTGTATTTGTTTGAAATTATGTTTTTTAATAAGCAAATGAGTTTTTAAATCTGGAAAAAGTCTTCTAAATTGATTTATGATCAACAGTTCTTTGTCACTAACAAAATTATCAAAATCTTGAATATTTGACGGATTAATCAATTCAACATTTTTTGGAGCAAATTCTCTAATTTTTTTGAAATCATAGTTTTTTTCTATCCAATCTTGAGTTAAAAAAGGAAAGTATTTTAAATTGTCATCGTTAATGACAAATATTTTGTCAAATGATTTTGATAATTTTTCCCATAAATAATCATGAGCATGAAAATGACTACCTAGTCCAGAAAAACTTCTTATAGTAGCAAGATATTTTTTTTTCATTGACATTATTGACTTTTTATAAGGGTATCATAATCAGAAATTTCTTTTATTTTTCCATTTTCAATATTAATAATTTTTTTACATTTGTTTAAGGTAGTCAATTTATGAGAAATAATTATAATTGTTAAATCTCCACCTAATGAAAAAATATGTTTCATAATTTTATTTTCATTTTCTTGGTCTAAAGAACTAGTTGGTTCATCGAATATAAGAATTTTTGGTCTAAAATAAAGAGATCTGGCTATCCCGATTCTCTGTTTTTGGCCACCTGATAATCTTATTCCTCTATCTCCAACTTGTGTATTTTCTTTTTCTGGTAAATCATTTATGAATTTATCTAGTTCAGCTAATTTAATTGCTTGATCCAGGTGTTCATAATTAATTTCATTTTTATCAATTCCGAAGGCAATATTTGCTTTAATAGTATCATCAAAAAGATAAATTTCTTGTGGAATGTATCCTATTTGGTTTTGCCAATTTTTTTCGTTAAAATTAATTTCATTACCATCAATTATTACTTTTCCTTTGGAAGGTATTAATAATCCAGTAATAATATCAATAAGAGTACTTTTGCCTGCACCCGATTGACCTATGATACCAACTATTTCTCCAAATGAAATTTCTAATGAAAGATTATCAATTATTTTTTTTTTTGAGTTTGGATAAAAATAATCAATATCTTTTAATTCTAATTTATTTTTAAAATTAAGGCTTAAATTAGAAACTATTTTATTAGAACTATTTTTATTTATTTTGATATTTATAGAAGCTTCCTTAATTTGTTGAGAAATTAATCTAAATGCAGGATGAAGATATTTAATTCTAGCAATAGACGAAGTAATTGTGTTGAATGATGGAATTAATCTTAAAGACGCAACTGTAATTAAAGATATAAGAGGAACAAATGTGCTTTCATCTCTCTCAAATATAAAAAACAAAATTGTAACAGTTACAATTGTTAAAATTGCAATAATTTCTAAAAAAATTCTTGGCAGTGAAATCATAAAACTTTGATGTAAATTATATTTTTCAAGGATATTTACATTTTTATCAAAAAGATTAGTTATATATTTTTCCTTATTTAGAATTTTGGTTTCTTTTACTGAACCTATACCTTGATTGACAGCTTTTAAAATAGATGCCCAAACTACCTGAACAATTTCTCCTCTTTTTTTTGCACCTTTTTTAGATAAAAAATAAAATATTAGAGAAAATAAACCAAGCAATGAAAAAGTTAGTAATGAAATTTTAAAATCAACAAAAAGTAATAAAAAAAAAATAGTAATCATTATTAAAAACTCTTTAATTAAATTCAATACATTTAGAATATAGTTTGCAGCTCTTCCAACTTCAGATGTTATATTCCGAATTAAAAAAGATGGATTTTGACTTATATGGAATTCATAATTTGAGTTGATATATAATTTAAATAATTTTTGATAAATATTTATTTTTAAGTGTTTAATTGTATAAGCTTGAAAATAATTGATAAATGTTAAAATCAAATTTTTAAAAATAAAAATTAATAGCAAGCTAAATGAGGTAAAAAAAATTAATTTTTTTTTTTCAAAATCTAAAAAAAAATCTAAATTGATATATGAGGGAAGATAATTGCTTAATTGAGATGAGTCAGTAATTATTATAGCAAAAATCGGGATTGAGCTAATACCTACCATTTCAACAAATGTAGATAGAAGCAAAACAAAAAAAAGTATTCCAATGTTTTTTCTGTCTTTATTGGTAATTAAAATTTTCCAATTTTTTTTCATTAAATAGATTTTTTATTTATATAAATAAAATTAATATTATATCTTTACTGTTCAATAATTGAACGTTATACATGCTGAACTTAAACTAATAATTTATAAGATCAAGAGTTACTTTTAATAAGTGATAAATTTGAATATTTTATGATAATTTTAAAGTTTTTTATATCAATAATTCTTTATGAAATTCAAATTTTAAAAAAAAGATATGAATATCTAAAGTATATTTTTCAAAATTTAAATTTGATTGATTATGTCAATTATTTTTACTTTAAAAAAAAAATAAACCCGATTAATTGTAAAAAATTTAAAAATTTTTTATTTTCAAATAAAAAAAAATGGGAAGAAATTGAAAAAAAAAATATTGAAATAAAAAACGATAAGATTATTTTAATTGATAATTTCATAAATCAAGCACAGTGCTCATTAAACAATATTACAATTGGAAAATATTTAAGTTATTTTTATAATTCCGAATGTCGAGGTTTATTAAACAAGGGTGACATTAAAGGTGAAGAATTATTTAAAAGTTTTGGAATTAAAAAATTTTATTATTTTGATGACAAAAATTTCTTTATACGATCTTGTTATATTTTTAAGGCACTAAAAATATTAAAAAATATTAGTAACACTAAAGATCTTTGTAACTTAAAAATCAATAATATTGATATTGGATTAACTACATATGATACTTTTATAAGATATTCAAGAATACCCTCTTCCAATAAGATCAAACTTAAAATGATAGTTCTATTTGCACAAGCTTTAATGGCTAATGATTTTTTTTCAAATTTATTTAAAGAAAAGAAAATTACAAAACTTGTACAAGCAGAAAAACAATTTTTACCATTAAGCATTCTTTTTCAAAATGCCTTAAGGTCAAAAAAAACTATTTTTACAAGAACTGGAACAGATAAAATAAGTGTGAGAATTTATGATAATTTTAAGGAAAGATATGATATAAAAAATAAATTTTCATTAACTGTTTTAAAAAAAATTTTTAGTAATAAATATAAATTTAAAGCAATTAAGCTTGTGGATAAATTATATAATTCTCAATTTCAAAACAAATTATACGGCAAGGCTTGGGCACACTACATTAGTACTGATAAAAAAATAATATCAAAATGGAAGAATACTGAAGATCCAAATTTTCAAAACAAATCAATAAAAATAAGTAAACTCGTTTCTTTAAATAAAAATGATCTTTGCAGAATAAATAATTGGAATTCAAAAAAAAAGATAGTTACAATTTTCTTGCCATACATGATAGATGGTAATTTTCAACATGGTAGAAAAAAACTTTATAAGGATAATTTTAGCTGGTCAATAAATACACTAAATTTAATAAAAAAAATAAGAAATGTTAATTGGTTAATAAGACAACATCCCAACGAAGCTAGATATAAAACTAAAATTAATTTTCATGAAATTATCAGAGGTATTGAAGATGAGTTTGATCATATAAGATCAGTGCCTGAAAATTTAAATCCAACATCAATAAAAATCATTACTGATATTGCTGTTACTTCACATGGATCTGTAGGAGTTGAATATCCATCATTTGGAAAACAATGTGTTGTTGGAGAAAATTCTTATTATACACATGGTGGATTTAATATTTGTCCAAGAAATAAAATTGATTATGAAAAAATACTTAGAAAAATAAATTATCTAAAAAAAATTGATAAAGTAAAACAAGATAAAGCCAAAATTGCGCTATTTATTTTTTTAATCTTTGCAAGAGTTAAAAATACTTTTATCCCAGAACACTTACCAATATTTGAGGCAAGAATGAGAAAAGAAGATGAAAGTTTATATTGGGTTTATGCTCTGAAAAGATTAAAAAATTTTAATTTTTTAAAGAATGATTTTCAAACAATGTTTAAGTATCAAATAAGAAATAGCTTAAGACACACTTTAGATCTAAAAATATTGCATAAGAAAAATCTTAATTTTTAATTTCTTTGAAAATTTTAAGAAAATATTTGTTATTTTTATATTTGAAAAAGGCCGGATATTTATCGTTATCACATATCCTTAGGTGATTAAATTGTGATTTAATTGATTTATTAATATTAATTTGAGAGTCTTTTTTGGTTCTTCGTTTATTAAAATTACCTTTTCCTTTTTGTTTTTTTAATTTCATTCGAGGGTAATTTTTAAGAAAATTTTTTAATATTTTTATAGTTTGATATGCTTGAATTTCTCTTAGTTCATTTGATAATTCTGTTCCATTTAAAGATACTTTATTTTGAAGAATGATATCTCCAGAATCAACTTTTTTTTCTAATTTGATAATTGAAAAATAAATATCTTTTTTATTCTTCAGTACTTGGTATGCAATTGGAGCAAATCCTTTGTTAGCAGGTAATTTACTAGGATGAACTATTACATTTAATTTATTCGTAGATAGAATTTTTGGATTAATTATTTTTGTGAAACTTAAAATAATTACAATGTCATATTTCTTTAAATCTTTTATGTTTGATGTAGTTCTTACTTTAAATTTATTTTTAAAAATAAAATCACTTGGATTAATATATTTTTTTATCCATATATTCTTTTTATCAAATAAAAAAATTATTTTATATTTCACAAGTTTTTATGTTATTATATAAAATCGTTCGTATCATATCTTTTTAACTCAAACAAGTTGTCTTCTGCAAAGTCATTATTTCCAACCTTTACAGTTAGCCCACCAAGACAATTTTTTTTTTTTAAAATTTCAATAGTTTTCAAATTATAAGATCCATAGGGATAACACATAAGCCAATTTTTAATTGGAGCTTTTATAAATTTTAAAAATTTAATAGTTTTTTCAATTTCTTTTTCTTGATCTTTATTATTTAATCTTCCTAATCTTACATGATCATATCCGTGACCTCCGACATACATCTTATTATTGATTAACTCTTTTATATCCTTGCAAGAAAGATATATTGAATCAGCAAGTTCATTAATTTCAATTTTGACATATTTTTTAAATAAGATTTCTAAAATTTTATTTTTTTTTGAAGTCAATTTCATATTTTGAAGAACTTCTTTAAAATATCTAATATATTTTGAGTCATATCTTCCATTATAAAAATAGTTTTTTTGAAAATATTTTATTTCCTTTTCTGAAAAATTATTTTTTATTAATAAAAAATTTAAATCTTTAACTAAATCTTTCTCAGATAAAGCTTTGGATTGTATAATGTGAAGAATATTTATATCCAAAATAGAATTTTCCATGATTGTCCTAGCGGAAGGAAAAAAAAATCCAGAAATACTTCTTTTTTTTAATTCAGGGAGAACATATTTTATATGATCCTTGTATCCATCATCGAAAGTTAACATACACGAATTTTTTGGGATTTTTTTTTGTTCGCTATAATATAAAAATTCTTGATAATTAAGAATTTTATATTTTTTTTTTAAATAATTTAATTGATCCTTGAAATCATTTAATTCAAGACTTTTTATGTTTGGGAATTTAGAATTTTTTGACTCCCTTACGTAATGGTACATTATAATGTTTAATTTGTTCATTATATCAATTAAAGTATTATTTATATTTATTCTTAAATTTACACAAAATTATGATTTACGTTGAGAAACTTATTGAAACTCTAAAAAAAAATAAAGTAAATTTTTTCACAGGAGTACCTGATAGTGTTTTAAAGGCGCTTTCTGTGTATTTGGAAAATAAAAAAAATCACTTGGTAGCAGTTAATGAAGGATCTGCAGTTTCACATGGAGTGGGATATTTTTTATCTACAAAAAAAATTCCGTGTATCTATATGCAAAACTCAGGACTTGGAAATGCAGTTAACCCCCTAACATCAATCGCACATTCCAAAGTTTATTCTATACCAATGATATTGATAATTGGATGGAGAGGGGCTCCAAAAACTATAGATGAGCCCCAGCATGTAGTCAAAGGCAAGATAACAAAAGATTTATTAAAAATTATGAACATTGATTATTGTGAATTAAATGTTCAAAAAGATTTGAAAAAGGTTAGCACTCTTTTAAAAAGGGCTAAATCAAAATTAAAGCCTGTCGCAGTTCTAATTAAAAATAAAAAGTTAATTTCAAAATATAAAAGAAAATTTTCAATTAGAATAAATCCAAAACTTCCATATAGAAAAAATATTATTTTAGAGATTTTAAAAATTATAAAAAAAAATAATTTAATTTTATCATCTACTGGTTTTACATCTAGAGAATTACATATGATTAGATCAAAAAATAACTTGTCAAACGGAAAAGATTTTTACATGGTAGGTGGCATGGGTCATACTGGTTCTGTTTCACTTACAACTTCTCTATTTAAAAAAAATAAACAAGTAATTTGTTTAGATGGTGATGGTTCAGTTTTGATGCATATGGGTTCATTAGCCACAATTGGTATTAATGCTAAAAAAAATTTTAAGCATGTGTTATTTAATAATAATTCTCACGAGTCAGTTGGTAATCAAAAAACAGATGCATTTAAAATTAATTTTAGTAAATTATCTAAATCAATAGGTTACAAAAATTATTTTTTAATTGATAATAAGAATTTAATTATTTCTAAACTTAAAAAATTTATTAATTCAACAGGACCATCTTTTCTAGAAATTAAGATTAATCCTGGTACACTGGAAAAATTAAGTCGTCCTTCAAATTTTAAACTTATAAAAAATAATTTTATGAATCCTTAAATTTATATATGAATTATAATACAGAAAATGACCTTATTAAGTTCCTTAAAAAAATAGATAGAAAAAAAAAATTTATTATTACAGGAAAAAAATCTTATTATAATTCTGGTGCTAACAAATATTTTAAAAAATATTTTAACAAAAATACAAATTTTTTCTTTAAAAGAGAAAACATACCTACATTAAGTGAATTAAAAAAAATTATTATTAGTTTAAAGAGATTTAATCCTGATATTATTTTTGCAATTGGTGGCGGATCAGTAATGGATTATGCTAAGATTGCTAATAATCTAAATGATTTAGATAATTTAAAAAAAAATATTATTTTTTCAAAAAAAAAATTTAGAAAGATTTCCCAACTTATAGCTATTCCTACTACCGCAGGTTCTGGATCAGAAGTAACGTCGGGAGCAGTAATTTATATTAATAAGATAAAATATTCTGTAGATGGAAAGGATATAATTCCAGATAATTTTTTTTTAGTACCAAAATTTATAATTAAGAATAATAAAAAATTAAAAATCTCATCAGGTTTCGATGCAATTTCACAAGCAGTAGAATCTTTAATATCCTTAAAATCAAATCAAAAAAGTTTGATGTATGCAAAGAAGTCTCTAAAACTTTGTTTGGGTAATTACTTGAATTTTATTAATAAACCTAATTTTAAAAACTCATTTGAAATGTCTTTAGGAGCTAATTTAGCTGGAAAAGCTATAGCAATATCTAAAACAACAGCACCACATGCGGTCTCGTACCCATTAACATCCCATTTTGGGATTTCACATGGTAATGCCGTGTCAATTACACTGGATGATTTTTTGTTGTTTAATTATTTGAATTTAGAAAAATCAATGTCTAAATTTGATTTAAAAAAAAGATATAATTTATTATTTAGACTAACCAATTCTAAAAATATTTTTGAATTAATAGAATTTATTAAAGATTTAAAAAAAAAATCTGGAACAGAAGATGACTTTAATAAGCTTAATTTAAAAAAAGAAATAGTTTTACCAAAGATAATGTCAGGTGTTAATTTAATGAGACTATCTAATAACCCAATTAATTTAAAAATTGAAGATTTAAAGTTTATTTTGTCCAATAGATTTACAAAATAAGATATTGACTTATGAACTAATATAATATTTAAAAATCTAATTACCAATGAATAAAAATTTAAACATAATTAAAACTCCAACAAGAAATCAGATTTCTAACTTAGACACTTTACCTTTTTATGACAGATCTTTAGTAAATTACGAAAAATACAGAGATTACATAGGCCATGCAGGTGTAAAACATTCTATGGCTGTTCAAGCAACAAGAGGTTGTCCCTATAGATGTTTTTATTGTGATGTTTACAAAACAACACTTCATCATTTTAGAAGAAGTGTAGATAATATTTTTGAGGAAGTAAAATTGCTTGCAGATATAGGAGTAAAGAGAATTGAATTCATTGATGATATTTTTAATGTAAAAGCAAAAGATTTCAAACAATTCTTCAAACTTGTTTTAAAACATAAATTAAAGTTAAGCTTCTTCTTTCCCAGTGCATTAAAAGGTGATCTCTTAGATAAAGAAGGAATTGATTTGATGGTAGAAGCAGGAGGTTTAGGCGTAAATATATCATTAGAGAGCGGTTCAGATAGACTTCAAAAAGTAATGAGAAAGAATTTGAACTTAGAAAAGTTTTATGAAAATGCTGAATATATTACAAAAAAATATCCTCATGTAGTTTTAGGATTAAATGCAATGCATGGCTTTCCTACTGAGACAGAAGAGGAAGCAATGATGACATTAAATTTTATTAAAAGTTTAAAATGGATTCATTTTCCATACTTATTGACTGTAAGAGCATTTCCTAATACAGAAATAGAAAAATTTGCTAGGGAGCAAGGAGTTCCAGATGAAATAATTAAAAAATCTCAAGACTTATCTTATGAAGATGTTTCGCCTTCTATGAATTTTTCTCAAGACTTTACTAAAGCTGTAAAAACTGTTTTTTTAAAAGATTATGTTTTGAATAAGGAAAGACTTTTATCTGTACTTCCTCATCAAATGAAAAATTTTTGTGAAGATGAATTAAATCAAAAATATAGTAGTTATTTTCCAAGAAAAGTTAAAAATTTGGATGATCTTCTTAGAATAGCTGGAATAAAAAGATCAGATATAAAAATTGAAAACTGTCTTGATGAAAAGAAATTAATTGTTCCAGAATTAAATAAGAAAATTTATGAAAAATTTCCTAAGAAAAAAGTTGAAAAAGATGCTTTTAAAATATTATTTATGAATGTATCTGGTTATTTTTCTAGTGAAAGTGACTCTCAAGAAAGAGTTTTGATGGAACCACCTTTAGGTTTAATTGCACTTCAATCTTATTTAGATAGAGAATTTAAAGGAAAAATTGAGGGTAAAATTTTAAAATCAAGATTAGATTTTGATAGCTACGATGAAGCAGTAAAAGTAATTAATGATTTTAATCCAGATGTTATAGGAATTAGTACTATGACATTTTATAGAGATTTCTGTCACAGATTAATATCATTTTTAAGGGAAAAGGGAATTAAAACTCCTTTGTTTGTAGGGGGCCCATATCCTACTGGAGATTTTGAAAATGTTTTAAAAGATAGAAATATAGATTTGTGTAGTTTAGGTGAGGGTGAGGTTACCATTACTGAATTAGTTAAAGAAATGATGAAAAATGGAAATAAATTACCTAAGCAAGAGGTGCTTAAAGAAATACCCGGATTAGCCTTCGTTGAAGAAAAAAAAGTATCTAAAGTTAGTTTTAGTGAGCTGTCAAAAAATTCAAGTGTTGAAAGTTTGAATATTTAAATAACTTAAAATTAGTTAGGTCTATCTTGATCACCATCACCTTTAAAAATTCTAAATTTGTTTTTATCTTTTTTTTTAAGATTTAAGCAGCCTATTGGTATATCAATATTTTTATAAACAAATGGATCGAACCAATCTGGAACAACAAAATTTTTATTTTCTTTTTTATTAATTAACCCAGATCTTCCTAAAATTTTTGATGGAATTCCAAAACTATAAAAATCCAAGTATTCTGCATTATATTTATCTAAAATTGAAATAAAGAAATTTTTAAGAATACCAAAGGATTGATTTGAACCGATATAATCGACCATTCTGATAATATTTGTATTTTTTATATTCACAATTCTAAAAACACACAAACATTTAATTTTTTTGCTTGAAACTGCAAATATATGATATTTGTATATTGGATGTTTTAAATATCTGTTCACTAAATAATCTTTTGATTTAATAGGGACTTGAAAACTAAATAATCGATTTAAGTTAAAGTTTTTAAATTGGTTTTTATTCTTTATTTCAAAATAACTATAATTTTTCTTATCATTTTTTGTTATATTGATAAAATTTCTACTAACATCTTTCAAAATATTAAATGTTTTCACCTTAGGTGAAACTATAAAATGGTGATTGGAAATTGAAGATTTAATTTTTTTAAGCTCATGAAATTTTACTAATCTTTGATCAATACCTACATTAATGGTAAATTTTTTTGATAGAATTTGATAAATTTTATTAAGCATTCTAATGGCTATTGCTACTGATCGTTTATTTTTTGTGTTGCTAGTTGTTTTTTTTTTGAACCCTTCAATTGTCCATGTAGATAAAAAAATTTGATTAATGGGTAATTTTTTGTCAAATTGGTTTAATGGTGTAAATAAATAAATACCAACAATTTTTTTTTTATTAAATGCTATTAAACAATTCACATTCTTGTTTACATATAGCCAATTAAATAACTTCCTATTTTTACTTAAAATATGATTTTTTTTAAAATTTAGATGAATAAATTTTTGGATGTTATTAATATCTTTTTTTTTTGCCAATCTTAATTCTAACATCAAACTTAATTTTTTTGCTTTATCTTATTATGAATAATATCTGTTACTATAACATTGATCTCGGGAGAAAATCCTGCAGCTCTTTTTCTAAATGGGTAAAGTGATAATGGATCTTTATTTTTTTGAAAAAGTTCTTCATTTAAATCAATTACTGGAATATTCAAATTTTTTACATAATTGATAACTTTTTCATAATCATTAAAAGAATAATCATTCTGAAGATTTTTTTTATATCTTTTATATTCTGGAATATAAACAAAATAAAAATTACTCTGATTTTTTTTTACGTAATTATGAGCTAATTTAATAATACTCTTAAATTCTGGTGAAATTGTTCTCAACATTTTTTCATTTGATAAAGATTTAAAAAATAATCTTAAATTATGTAATTTAATAAATTTTTTTAATGAATAATTTGTATTAACCCTTATAGAATTTTTAAAGTCACGTTCAAAATTATCCAACTGTTTTTGTACAATTTCGTTTATTTGATCCTGTTTTTGGTGGAGATTTTGAGAAAATTCATTATCTTCTAAATAGTTGAGTAGTATTTTGTTTTTTAACTCAAATTTTAAATCCCACAAATCATTCTCATAATAAAGCCAAATTACATTTTTTGGTTTTATAATTGGTAAATACTCTTTTAATGTTGCATATTCTAGCAAAGGTCCATTGGCCATATAACCCAAAGTAATTACACCTGCATTTTTATTTAAATTTCTGAGAATTCCAGCGATACTATCAGGAGTATTAACACATGTTCCGTGGGTAAAAGAGTCTCCCACTAAAAGAAAATCTATATTTTTTTTGTCCCATTCGAAATCTGGATTATTAAAACCATAACGATCACTTTTATAGATAGCATTGTAACCATGTTCGTTACAAAGAATAGTTTTTTTATTTGAAATACCTGAAAGTGGTAATATTTTTAATTTATCATCTTTTAAAAAATTAACAGGTGCTACAATCATTTTGATATCTTTGTCATTTTTTTTTGAAACGGTATAAAATTCAATTTCAGACCTTTTATCGTATTTAACTCCTGACTTCCAAACTCTAAATTCTCTAGAGTCTAGAAATAAAAAGATCTCGAAAATATAAAAAGAAAAAAATAAAAAAATAATTAAGATCGAGGTGAAAATTTTAATTTTTTCTTTTAAAAATAAAAATATGATTGAACTTACAAATAAGCTTACTGAAAAAATATAATATTTCAAATAAAAAGTATGTTTTTCACCAGCATGAAAAATTTCAGATCTATAAAATACAAAACTTAAAAGTGCAAATGAGCTTAGTAAAAATATTATTGAAAAAAGTTTATTAAAAAGTTTCATATTCTAAATTTAATCTAATTCAAATTTATGAATATAGTCTTTTTTATTTCTAGGTAATTGCTTTTTTTTATCTAGATAACAGTTTCCTATTACTAGCTTATCTAGTTCAGTACCCATAAAACAGTCAAAAGCATTTTTTGGAGTATTGACAATAGGTTCACCTCTCACATTAAATGAAGTATTGACCAGAATTGGACATCCTGTTATTTCTTTAAATTCATTAATGAGCATAAAGTAATCAGGATTTGTCTCTTCACTTACAGTTTGTATTCTTGCCGAATAATCAACATGTGTCACACTTGGTATTTCTGATCTTTTTATATTAAGCTTATCTATACCAAATAATTTTTCCTCAGTTTCTGACATTTTAAAAATTTTATCATTATTAATTTTTGCAACTAGTAACATATATGGACTTTCACTTTTAAGCTCAAACCATTTTGAAACATCATCGGTAAGTATAGAAGGTGCAAATGGTCTAAAACTTTCTCTGTATTTAACTTTTAAATTTAAATTTTTTTGCATGTTTGGAGATCTTGGATCACCTAGTATAGATCTACCACCCAAAGCCCTCGGTCCAAATTCCATTCTTCCTTGAAACCATCCAACAGCATTTTCATTTGATAAATCAACGGCTGTTTTTTTAATTAATTCATTTTTTTCCATAACTTCAAATTTTGCTCCTAATTCAGTGAGTTCTTTTTCGATTTCTTTCTGAGTGTATGTAGGACCCAAGTAAGATCCTTTCATCCCGTCAGGTTTAGAGATTATTCTTTTTTTATCTAATTCTAAATAATTAAAAGCTAGTGCTGCACCTAAAGAACCTCCAGCATCTCCAGCAGCTGGTTGTATCCATATATTATTAAAAATTTTATTTTTTAATATTTTTCCATTAGCAACACAATTTAAAGCAACTCCTCCAGCTAAACATAGATTTTCAATATTAAATTCTTTTTTGAGAGAGCTTGCTAAATTAATCATTACTTCTTCAGTAACTTCTTGTATAGAAGCTGCAATATCCATATGGAATTGAGTTATTTGATCTTTTTTGCTATCTCTTGGCTTTTGATTAAATAATTTATGAAACTTTTCATTTGTCATTCTAAGCCCTGTTGCGTAATCAAAAAATTTTTGATTAATTCTAAAAGATCCGTCTGCTTTTATATCAATTAAATTATCTTTTATTTCTTTGGTATACTTTGCTTCTCCATAAGGAGCTAAACCCATTAATTTATACTCACCACTATTAACCTTAAAACCAGTATAATAAGTGAAAGCTGAATATAATAAGCCCAAAGAATGGGGAAAATGTATTTCTTTTTTAATTTGTAATTTATTTCCTTTACCTATTGCAACAGTTGTTGTTGCCCATTCACCTACACCATCGGCTGTTAATATAATTGCTTCCTCAAAAGGAGAGGGGTAAAAAGCACTGGCAGCATGACTTAAATGGTGTTCAGAGAAATTAATTTTACTTTCATCATTAAAAGACGCATCTTGTTCTTTGAGATGATCGAAGAGCAATTTTTTTTGGAAAAGTTTTTCTTTTAACCAAGCGGGCATTGCTTTGCTGAATTGTAAAAAACCCTTTGGTGCAAAAGCTAAATAAGTTTCTAATAGTCTTTCAAATTTTAAAAATGGTTTTTCATAAAAAACAATATGATCAATTTCATTAATTTTAAGTTCAGTATAATCAAGAACAAATTTTATAGCATTAACAGGATAGCTTGAATCATGCTTTTTTCTTGTAAATCTCTCCTCTTGTGCAGCTGCAATTATTTCTCCATCTTTAATTATCGCTGCCGCACTGTCATGATAAAAAGCAGAAATTCCTAAAATTGAAGTCATTTAGAAAATAGTATAAATAAAAGGTGCTACAGCTGTTCCTTGCGTTAATACTATTAACGATCCAAAAATTAGTAAGACAATGATTATGGGTAATAACCAATATTTTTTTCTTACCCTTAAAAAATCCCAAAATTCTTTTAAAAAAGATAAATAATTCATAGCTCTTTAATATTGATTTTTCATCTTGCTTTGGACTTTGTCGTCTTTGTTAATCCAATATGTTTTATCATTATTTTTTTTTAATGAAAGTAGATCTTTTTTAAACAATTTCATTAAAAGACCAATTGGGGTTACAACACCAAAAAATATAATCATCATAATTAATGGGGAAATAATTTTTCCTAGTAAAACCCCAAATTTTGCCCAAATATAATTCAGTGGACTTAAGATCTTAGAATTAATAAAACCTAAAATAAAAAATACTATAGAAATTGATAAAAACCAATAATTTAAAGAATTATTTTTAACAAGAAGCCAAAGAAAAATTATTAGAAAAAAAATTCCAAATACTATACCAAAGCTTTTATTTGATCCTATTTTCGTTTCCATGTTTAAGTTTTTAAGAAGCATGTTTAAATGATTTTTGAGCTTAAAACAATAAATTAAATGTTTTACAATCTTATAAAATAATTTTTATTTGAGACATAAAAGAGGATATATTTTATAAATTAGTTTGTTAAAAGTGATAATGATAAAAAATAAATTTTTAATAATTATTTCAGTTTTTCTTATAATTGTTGTTTTGCTAAGTTTGTTAGTTTTTAAAACAGAATTAAGATCTTATTTTTCTCCAATAGTAAAAACTTTAGTAAAAAAAACAATTTTATCAGATGAGTTGAAATTAAAATTAGACAAATTAGAAAAGCATGAAGTAAGTAATCATTTTAAAAAACATTATAATGAATTAGATTTTCCCCAAACTCAATTCTTAAAATTATCTTATAAAGAATTTTCAATACAAGAAAAGATTAATAGCGAATTGGTTCTAAAAAATTATGATGGAAAATATCATTCAAAATCTAATTTTTTTTTAGAAAACTTTGACGAAGATATTATTATTGCTTCAGAGTCAGGTCCATTTTTTTTCTTAAACAGTAAAATTATTAAAAGTGATATCGATTATAATATAGAAAATATATCTTCAAATTTAGATAGCGAAAAAATTCAAATTTTAGATATTTTGAAAGTAGATCAAGAATTGGTTGTATCATATTCAAGATATATTTCAGAAAATTGTTTTTCATTTAATATTGCTAAAGCAAAATTTAATAAAGATTTTTTAAAATTTAATAAATTTTTTGAAACATCTGAGTGTCAACCAAAATATTTTGCTGGAAGATTGTTTGAATATTTTCATGAAAAAGAAAAAGGTTTATTAGTTTCAATAGATGTTTGGGGTGTTACCTTAGAAAATAAAGAAAAAAGAAACTCAGCAAATTATTTAGCTCAGGATGATGAGTCTCCTTTTGGAAAAATTTTATTTGTAAATTATAGGGGTGAATATGATGTATTTTCTAAAGGTCATCGTACACCACAAGGACTTTTTGTTACAAAAGATAATTTTATACTTTCAACAGAACATGGTCCAAGAGGTGGGGATGAAATAAATCTAATTAAATATAAAGGAAATTATGGTTGGCCAACTTCTTCGTATGGAGAGTTATATCCAAATCAAGAACCAAAAAATAATGAATTTTTTTATAAAAAATCACATTCTGATAATAATTTTATCGAACCTTTATTTGTCTTTTTTCAGTCGATTGGGATATCACAACTAATAGATGTTCCTAAAAATTTTTCAGATTTTTGGATTAATAATTTTTTAATTACGTCATTAAATGGATCAAGTTTATATAGAGTTAAATTTGATAAAAATTTTACTAAATTGCAATACTTTGAAAAAATATTCATTGGAAAAAGAATAAGAGATATAATTTATCTTAAAAATTTTAAAACTTTTGTAATCTCATTGGATGAAAAAAAAGGCTATTTAGGATTTATAGGAGTAGAGTAGGTATTGAATGTTTTAAGTCAGTTATTTTCGTAATTTAATATGAAATTGTAAATATATTCTGATATCACTCGATAACCATCTTTAGAGAAATGATATTGATTTAATCTTTTTAAATTTGGGTCGTCTTTATTTTTTAATAATTTAGAATGAATATCAATAACGGGAATATTTAATTCTTTAAAATAATCAATTATTTTTTTATAATCATGAATGTCTTTTACTAAAAATTTTTTTTTCTTATCATATCTGTAGTTGTCAGGAATATACACAATGTAAAGATCTATCCCATTTTTATCTGCTAATTCTTTTGTCATAGAAACAATATTTTTAAATTCTTGGCTTATTTTGTAGCTTTCTCTTTCATTTGTTAATTTAAAATTTGTTATTAAATATCTAAGATTAAAAAGTTTAAGTATTTTAAATTTGTCATACATTATCTTTTTTTCATACTCTGCTAAGCTTTTCTTTAATTGACTTTTTGCCATTGAGTTGATTTGAGCTTGTTTTAAATAAAGATTTTGAATAAAATTTTTGTCTTTTAGATATTTTAAGAGTATTTCATCCTGTAACTCGGTTCCAAGATTAGTAAAATTTAAATCATTTCCCTCATAATAAATCCATAGTATTTTTTTAACTTTAGTTAATGGCAAATACTCTTTTAAGCTAACATACTCAAGAAGGGGCCCATTACCTGCATATCCAAGATTTATTACTCTTTTATTTGATATTTTTTCAAGATTTCCAGATAAGTTGTATTCTCTTTTCACACAATCTCCTTGTGCGTAAGAGTCTCCAATAATCAAATATTCAATTTGATTTTCATCCCATGCATCATCTGTATTATTGAACCCATATCTATCGCTTTTGTAGACAATAATTTCATCATATTCTTTACATAGTATTGTAAACTTATTTGATATTCCTGATACCGGAAACAGATCTTTACTCTTTTCATTTGCATAGAAATTGGGAGGAATTCTAACAACTAAGTCTTCATATTCAGATTTCAGTTTTTTATAAAACTTACCATTTGAAAAATCATCTTTAGATAAAAATAAATATATTTCTAAAATATAAAAAACAAAAATAATTGAAATAATTAATGTGGTAGTTTTATATTTAAATTCTTTACTAAAAAAAAAAGAAGTAATAGAAAAAGATAAAAGTAAAATTGAGATAAGATAATATTTAAAATAATAATTTGACATAGATCCATCATGGTAAATTTCTGAACGATACACAACATAGCTGAGTATAAATAATGAAATTATAAGATATGAGAAAGAAATTATAAATGATATTTTTCTTTTCATAATTTGATATTTATTGTCATTTCAAATTTTTTCCAATTATTTCAGAAACTATTTTATAACCTTCAATTGTATAATGGACATCAGTCTCCCAAGGATATAAACTTTTTGGATTCTTAATTTTTTTAAAAACTTCCTCGTGTAAATCAATTATAGGAATATCAAGACTTTTAATGAAATTTATTAATTTCTGGTAATCATTAAATTTTTCATCGTTTACTCTTAGCTTATAACGATTTAGTTCAGGTAAAAAAACAAAGTAAAGTTTTGCATTATTTTCTTCAACTATATTTTTTACATATTTAAGTATTAATTTATATTCAGGATTAATTTTCTGGATATCCTTAGCATTCTTATTTTGAATTTGATCTAATTTTAAATCTATAAAATTTCTTAATTTGAACATTTTTATAAATTTAAAAAATGTATATTTAAAATCCATGTAACTTTTTCCAGAAAATTGATACTCATTTATTTGAAAATCTAAAATTTTTCTGACAACTTTGTTAACTTGATCTTGTTTTAAGTAAAGATCTTGGCTGAATTCTAAATTATATAAATATTTATTTAAAATATCATTTTTAATTTCTTGTTTTAAACCTTGAAAATAGTTGCCAGATAAGTCATCACCCTCATAGTGCATCCATATAACTTTATCTGTTTCTACAAGTGACAAATATTCTCTCAGAGCTGCGTAGTTTGTTAAAGGTCCATTACCAACTTGCCCCAATGTAATTACACCCTTATTACTAAATTTTTTTCTTAAAATACCAGCTATAGAGTCTTTTCTATTTACACACCATCCTTGAGCAAATGAATCTCCTGCAATGAGGAAATCTATCTTTTTTTTATCCCATTCATAATCTGGATTATTAAAACCATATCTATCACTTTGATATAATGTAAAGAAACCATTTTCATTACAAAGTAAAGTTTTACTATTACTTATACCTGATAAGGGGAATAGGCTTTGATTTTGTGTTTTAAGTGAGTGAACAGGACCAATAGTAGATACAATCTCTTTTTCTTTTGATTGAAAATCTTTGTAAGCCTCATACTGAGTTCTATAATCATAATCAATTTCTGAAGTTATAATTTTATATTGTTTTGAATTTATGAATAGATAAGCCTCAATCATGTAAAAGGATATAATTATTGAGAACAAAATTATTGATATTATTTTTTTTAATTCGTTGTTGAGGAATAAAAAAATTATTGAAAAAATAAAAAGTAATATTGAAAAGATATAATACTTTAGATAAAAACTTATTTTTTCACCCGAATGATATATCTCAGCTCTGTAAAACACATAAGCTAAAAGGAAAATAGAAAATAATATTAATGCAAATGAGATAATCTTAGATAAGTTTTTCATTAGAAATTAGATAAAAATATATACAATTTATATTCATTCCCTAAATTTATTCACTATTTATATCGATAAATCTAACTATCAGAGTTAGATAATCAATATTTAAAAGCATTTTATATTAATTTTTTACTTGATAAATTTAAATTCTAACTTAGTTTGTTCAATAATTGAACACATTATGGAAGATAATCAAGATCATTTTAATGTTTTGAGAACAATTGGCAAAAGTAAAAATATAACTCAAAGACAATTAGCAACTAAATTAGGATTTAGTTTAGGTAAATTAAACTATTGTGTAAAAGCTTTGAGAAAAAAAGGATTAATTAAGATTAAAAACTTTGAAAAAAATCCTCATAAAGAAAGATATCTTTATATTTTAACTCCAAAAGGAATTTATCATAAAACTAAATTAGCAATCAATTTTATGAAATTGAAAATGAAAGAATATGACGAATTAAAAAAAGAAATTGAGGCAGATAAAGATAAAAAAGTATCTAGTTAAATTTAAGTTAATGACAGTTTTTGATAATCTTCATATTTTTAACAAAAGAGTAGTCGCAATTGATGATAATCTTAAAACTTATAAATACAAAGATCTTTTAGATAATTCCTCAAAAATTAATAAATTAACCAAACCAAGGGATAATGTATTTCTTATCTGTGAAAATAGTTTTAGTTTTTTATATATTTATGTAGGATTAATAAGAAATAGAAATATAATTTATTTAATAGACAGATCGATTAAGAGAGATAAATTTGAAGTTTTACAAAAACTTCATAAACCAAAATTTATTTTATACCCAATAGAATTTTCACAAAAAATTGAAAATTATAATTGTCATAAAATTGATTCTAATTATTCAATAGTAAAAACAAATTTCCATTTAAAGCTTAATTTTCAAAAAGATATTTCAATTCTTCTTAGTACATCCGGGAGTACAGGAAGCCCAAAATTTGTACAACTTTCTTTCTTAAATATTAAAGATAATACAAAAAAAATTTCAAATTATTTAGATATAAAAAAAAAAGATAGAACAGTTACAACAATGGAGTGTAGCTATTCATATGGAATGTCTATTATCAATACTCATTTGTATAGTGGAGCCTCTATTTTTTTAACTAAAAAAAATTTTTTTGATAAAGATTTTTGGATTCTAATGAATAAAATTAAGGTAACAAATTTTGGTGGAGTGCCATTTGCTTTCGAAATTTTGAATAAAATTAAATTTTATGAGAAAAAATTACCAAACCTTAAAACAGTTACTCAAGCAGGTGGTAAACTGAATAACGAAATTATGTTAAAATTTATAAGATTATTTAAAGTAAAAAAAATAAAATTTTATACAATGTATGGTCAAACTGAAGCATCACCAAGAATGTCATATTTAGATTTTAAGTTTTGTGAAAAAAAAATTGGAAGTATTGGTAAACCTTTAATTGGTGGAAAATTTAAAATTTATGACGATAATAAAAAGATTATTAATCAAGTTAATAAGATTGGGGAGTTAGTTTATCAAGGAAAAAATATAATGTTGGGGTATGCAAATAAAATTCATGATTTGACTAAATCAAAAAAAATAAAAAATCTTTTTACAGGAGATTTAGCATATATGGATGAAGATGGTTTTTATTTTATTACTGGTAGAAAAAATAGAGTTATAAAAATGAATGGTTTGAGATACAGTTTAGATGAAATTGAAAAAGAATTAAACCAAGAAGGTTTTATTTGTGCGGTACAAGGACAAGGGGATAAACTAAATATTTTTTTGACTAAAAATATTAATCATTTAAAGACACAGATAAATGATTTTTTATTTAAATCATATAAAATCCGGAAAGAGAAAATAATATTTAAAGGAATAAAAAAAATCCCAAGGAATATTTATGGGAAGATAACTTACTCAAATTTGACAAATTAATTATATGTATAATTTTATTGATAACTTATTGAAAATCGACCCGTATCAAATAATCAAGGCGGAAAAAAATGAATTGTTCAGGTCCTATTTCGAAAAACTAAATGATCATCATTATGATAATTGTAATGAATATAAAGTAATTTTGGACAATCTAAAATTCATAAAAAGTAATAAAAATTTGGAAAGTTATCCGATGTTACCAATAAATATATTTAAAGATTATAATTTAATAAGTTCTAGTAAAGAAAAAATAGTTAAAAAAGTTTTATCTTCAGGCACATCAGGTAACTCATTATCAAAAATTAATCTTGATAAAGTTAATGCTTTAAATCAAATGAAAGTTTTGACTAAATTATTAGAAACATTTATTGGTTCAGAACGATTACCGATGTTAATTTTTGATCAGGATCCTAAAAATAATCCTAAAATAAAATTCAATGCACGCGTAGCAGCAATTCATGGATTTTCATTATTAGGAAAAGATTATTGTTACGTTCTAGATAAAAATGATGATTTAATTTTTGAAGGATTAGAAAATTTTGTTAAAAAGTTCGGAAATCAGAAATTTTTAATATTCGGATTTACAAGTTTAATTTATAAGGCCCTTTTAAGTCAAAGTAGCTCCAATAAAGATAAAATTAATTTAAGCAATGGAATTTTGATTCATGGTGGTGGTTGGAAAAAATTAGAAAAAAAGAAAATAAAAAATAGAGAATTTAAAAAGATACTTTTTGAAAAATATAAACTTAAATCTGTTTTTAACTATTATGGACTTGTTGAGCAAACGGGATCAATTTTTATAGAAGGATTTGATTGTAATTATTTACATACCTCAATTTTTTCTGACATTTTTATTAGAGATAAGAATTTTAACATTTTGAAAAAAAAACAAAAAGGGATGATTCAATTAATGTCACTTTTGCCATCAAGCTATCCAGGGCACAATATTCTTACTGAGGATGTAGGAGAATTAATTGGGGAAGATGATTGTAAATGTGGCTTAAAAGGAAAATATTTTAAAGTTCATGGAAGATTAAAAGATGCAGAATTAAGAGGTTGTAGTGATGTCATCTAAAAAAAATATTTTAACTCAAATTACAAGAAATAAAAATTTTTCAATTAATGCAAGAAAACCTTTCGACGAGAATGTAATTGATTTTATTTCTGATTTCTCAAATGAAATTAGAAGATCTTCAAAAAAAAATAATTACGATTTAATGTATTTAAGTTTATGGTGCTCAAGAAAAAAGATAAATGAATTAAAGAAAGATTATTATTTTAGTCAAATAAGATTAGGTAGAGGTCTTATATTTCACATCTGCCCTTCAAATGT
Organism: uncultured Pelagibacteraceae bacterium; assembly: GCA_902604605.1. GTDB lineage: Bacteria > Pseudomonadota > Alphaproteobacteria > Pelagibacterales > Pelagibacteraceae > Pelagibacter. Next base: position 49,907 of record CACKZI010000001.1, read on the forward strand.
ACCAACTAACTTTATTTATTCATTTTTTTTTGGTTTATTGAGTGGTAATTCAAATATAGTTAAAATTCCTTCTAATACTTTTTATGAAAAAAATTTAATATTAAAAGTAATAAACAACCTATTTAAAAAAAAAAAATATTCAAATTTAAAAAATTCTAATTTTTTTATTAATTTGGAAAGAGAAGATAAAAAAATAGATCAGGTCTCCTCAATTTGTGATGGAAGATTAATTTGGGGTGGGGACAAAACTATTAATGAAATTAGAAAAAAATGGATACCAGAAAGAGCTATTGAAATGACTTTTTCTGACAGGTATTCAATATCTATAATAGATATTAAAAAATTAAAAAAATTAAAAATATTAAGAAAACAAAAAATAATAAGAAATTTTTTTTACGATACCTATATTATGAATCAACTAGCTTGTAATTCACCACATTTTGTTTTTTGGATTGGAAAAATAGATAAAAAATTAATTAATTATTTTTGGGAAGAATTGTATCATTTTTCAATAAAACATTATGATATAAGAGAAAAAATTACAGTTAATAAATACACCAAGATGATAAAAAATATTATTGATTATAAAAAATTTGGCAATATTAAAAGATACGATAATAATCTTTATGTAATAGATATTAAAAAAAATATATCAAATATTGAAAATCTTAGAGGTTTTGCGGGCACTTTTTTTCAGTTGAATTTAAGTAGATTAGATCAATTAAAATCATATGTTTCGAAAAAGTGTCAGACTGCTACTTATTTTGGAATTTCAAAAAAAGATTTTCAAAAATTTATATTAGAAAATGAAGTTGAGGGGATAGATAGAATAGTACCAATTGGTAATAGTTTTGATATCAATCAGCTGTGGGATGGATATGATATCATCTCAAATTTAACAAGATTAGTAAATTATGAGTAAAATTGAACTAGATAAAGAAAATATATTAATTTATCAAAAGAATAGAGATCCTTATCTTATGATTGATTATGCAAATGAAATTATTCCTGGTAAATCTGCAAAAGGATATAAAGACCTGGGTACTGATGACTGGTTTTTTAAAGTTCATTGGGAAAATGATCCTAATATGCCAGGGATGTTACAAATAGAGTCTTTAGTTCAAATGTGTGCCTTATCTATTCTTACTTTACCAGGAAATAAAGGTAAAGTTATGTATTTAGCTTCTGCCAATAATTTGAAATTTATAAAAAAAGTTACTCCTAATACAAGATTATATTTAAATACAAAAATCATTAGCTTTAAGAGAGGACTTGCTTTGTGTTATGGTGAAGGTTTAATAGACAACCAAATTGTTTGTAAAGCTGATTTTAACTTGATTTTGCCTGATGAAATTAATAAACTTAAACCTACATCCACAACTAAAACTGAATAATTATGCCAATTGCTTCATCATTACTTAACAAACCACGTTTAGTTGAAAAATTAAAAAAATTTTACGAATATGTGAATAAAAACGATGGAAAAGTTGGACAAAAAACAAGAGGAATAGATCTTAATTTTAATAATGCTTGTAACTTAAGATGTAAATATTGTTTTACAAATTCTCCAAAAGGAGATCATGTTAAAGAATATTTAGATATTGGTGCTATTAAAAGATTAGCAGATGAAGCAGATGAATTAGGATACTTTGAATTTGATTTACAAGGCGGAGAACTCCTTTTGCAACCAAAAAAACTTTTTGAAGTTTTAGAGGCAATAAGGCCAGAAAGGTTTTATATGTACTTAACCACTAACGGCTTTTATCTAGATAAAAAAATGGCAAAAAAATTAGCTGATTATAAAGTAAGCAGAGTATCTGTAAGTATAGATAGCATGGATGAAAAAATACATGACGAAATAAGAGGAAGAAAAGAGTCTTGGAGAAGAGCTATTGAAGCCCTCGAGCATGTAAAAGAAGCAGGCATGGACCCTTATTTGAATATTACAGTTGGTCATTATAATGCGAACACTGAACACTTTAAGGAACTTTTGGATTATTCTAAAAACAAAAGATACAAAACTCTTTTAAATGTAGCCGTACCATCTGGCATGTGGCAAAATATGGAAAGTATAATTTGTGATGATAAAGATAGAGAATATTTAAGAAAAATTAGAAAAGAGTATAAAAATCTTGTTAGGAATATTTGGAATCCATTTGATAAGAATCATGAGAAAATATTAGGATGCACAACAGTAAATAGAGTTTATGTGACTCCAATTGGTGATGTTTTGGTATGCCCTTATGTACATATTAAAATAGGAAATATTTTTGAGCAATCACTAAAAGAAATTATAGACCATGGTTTCAGTATTAAATATTTTAGAAATCATAGTGACTTATGTTTAGCAGGAGAAGACAAGGAATTTATAAATAAATTTATGACAAAGTCAGGTCAATCAATATTTAAACCAGCTCTAGCTAGTGAAATATTTTCAAAAGAAGATTTTGTTGAATAATGCTATTGGCAGGTAAAATAGCTGTTATTACGGGCTGCAACAGAGGTATAGGTAAAGCAATTTTAGAAAAGTTTTCAGAAAACGGTGCCAATATTTTTGCATGTGTAAGAAAAATTGATGATGATTTTTTATCATTAATAAAAAAAATTCAAAAAGAAAATAATAATGAAATTTTTCCTATAGAATTAGATCTTAGTGATAAAGAAAATGTAAAAGAAGCTGGTAAAAAAATCTTATCTTACGAAAAAGATATAGATATTCTTATTAATAATGCTGGTTCAATTTCTACTTCTTTATTCCAGATGACATCAGTTGATAAGTATAAAGAGTTATTTGAAATTAATTTTTATTCACAAATTTTATTTACCCAGACAATTCTAAAGTCTATTATGAAAACTAAAAGAGGAAATATTGTTTTTATATCATCCAGCTCAGGAATTGATGGCAATGAGGGAAGAAGCGCATATTCCTCATCAAAGGCGGCAATTATAGCACAGTCAAAAGTTCTTTCTAGAGAACTAGGGAGATACAACATTAAAGTAAATACGGTAGCCCCTGGATTGACTAATACCGATATGATGAAAAAAAATACACCTGATAAAATAATTAACGAAGTCGTATCACAAATATCTCTTAATAGAGTGGGGGAACCAAATGAAATTGCTAACGTGGCTCTATTTTTGTCATCTAGTTTATCAGATTATATCACTGGACAAGTAATTAGAGTAGATGGAGGTATGTGATAAATGCAAGAAGAATTAGAATTAAAATCTTTACAGAAAGTTGAAGATTTCTCCAAAAAAATTAGAGAAAATATATTAAATATGGCTTACTTAGCTGGATCAAGTAGCGCCCATATCGGTGGAGCTCTTTCAATAGCGGATATTTTATCTTTTTTATTTGTTAACAAAATGAAAATTGAACTTAAAAATCCTTTAGATGAAAATAGAGACAGATTTATTTTAAGTAAAGGTCATGCTTGTTTAGCATATTATGCTGGTTTGTGTGAACTTGGATATATATCTAAAGATGAACTCAAAACTTTTGAGAAGAACAATAGTAATTTATTGGGTCATCCGGTTATTAATCGAAAATTGGGAATAGAATTTTCAAATGGTTCTCTAGGAATGGGATTATCACTCGGGATAGGAGTCGCAATAGCTTCAAAAAAGAAAAAAAAAAAATTAAATGTTTTTGTTATTTTGGGTGATGGTGAATGTAATGAGGGATCAGTTTGGGAAGGAGCAATGGCTGCACCAAATTTTAAATTAGATAATCTTCACGTAATTATAGATAGAAATAATTTTCAACAAACAGGTTCAAATAAAGAAATAATGGATTTAGGTGATTTAAAAAAAAAATGGATTAGTTTTGGTTGGGAAACAATTGAGCTTGATGGACATAATCTAAATGAACTATCTAATTATTTTTCCAAAAGTGATGAAATTAAAAAACCCAAAGCAATTATTGCTAATACAATTAAGGGAAAAGGCTTTTCTTTTTCAGAAAATGATAATAGTTGGCATCATGGAATTTTAACAAAATCTATTTATGAAAAAGCTTTAAGTGAACTTAATAATAAAAAATAAACATGGAAATAAATGATAAATTAATAAAAATCTGGTCTACAATTGGTCCAAGAGCAACCTTTGGTATGGCTGCTTTAGAATTTTCAAAAAAATATGAAGATTTAATGATAGTTACATCAGATGTTTCAACCTCCGCAGGTCTTGATAGGTTTAGAAAAACTTATCCTGAAAAATATTTAGATGTTGGAATAGCAGAACAAAATATGATTGGAATAGCCGCAGGTCTTTCGAGTGAGGGATTTAAAGTAATAACTACTACATTTTCACCTTTTCAAACAGCAAGATGTTGTGAACAAATTAAAGTTAATTTAGGTTATATGAAACACAAAGTTTGCATGGTTGGACTAGCTAGTGGCTTAGTTCTTGGAACACTTGGTTACACACATTGTTCAATTGAAGATATAGGAATTTTGAGATCAATTCCTTCAATAACAATAATTTCTCCTGCTGATAGTTTGGAAACTGTTAAAGCAATAGAGGCCAGTATAACTCATGAAAATAGTTGCTACATTAGACTTACTGGATCATCAAATAATCCTATAGTTTATAATAAAGATTACAATTTTGAAATTGGAAAATCTGTAAAATTGAAGGAAGGAAAAGATATATCCATCATTTGTTCTGGAGCCATTGTAAGTGAATGCTTGAAAGCATCTGAAATTTTAGAAAAAAAAGGAATTAGCTGTGAGGTAGTAAATATGCATACCATAAAACCTGTTGATAAGCAGGCAGTAATAGAGGCTACCAAAAAAAAATTAATTGTAACTGTCGAGGAACATAATATTTTAGGAGGTCTAGGAAGTTCTGTTGCTGAGGTTAAAGCTCAAATAAAAAATTCTCCTGAACAAATATTTATTGGAGTAAACGATATTTATGATAAAGGAGGAGAGTATGTTTTTCTAAAAGAAAAACATGGACTATCTTCAGAAAAAATTGTAGAAAACATTCAACAAAATTATAACAACGATGCCATCTAATAAAGAAAAATACATTGAAACATTTGTCAATGCTCTATCAATTGAAAAGAAAAATTTTAAAGATGATATCAAATATAATGAAATTCCAGAGTGGGACTCTATTGGCCATATGACACTGATATCAGCACTTGAGGAACAATATAAAATTTCATTCGATACTGACGATATTGTAGATTTTAGTTCATTTCAAAAAGGAATAGAAATTTTAAAAAAATATAAGGTTGAAATTTAGCCTTTTTATTTTTTAGAATTAAAGATGAAAAAAAAATCAAATTTTAAATCAATTCTTAAATCAGCAAAAAAAAATATTCCTGGAATTTCGGGCTTATTAGGAAAAAGACCCGATATGTTTTTAAAAGATGATTCCTGGCCAACATTTTATAAGAAAGCAAAAGGAATAAATATTTGGGATTTAAATAACAAGAAATATTTTGATTTTAGTATGATGAGTGCCGGTACGTGTGCATTAGGCTACGCTGATCCAGATATAAATAAAACGGCGATGAGAGTTATACAAGATGGTTCAATATCCACATTAAATCCTCCTGAAGATGTTGAGCTGTCAGAACTGTTGATCAAGGATAATCCTTGGGCTGATAGTGTAAAATTTGCAAGGACTGGTGGTGAATCTATGTCAATTGCTGTTAGATTGGCAAGAGCATATACAAAAAAAGAAAAAATTCTTTTTTGTGGCTATCATGGTTGGCATGATTGGTATCTTTCAACAAATTTAAATTCAAAAAAAAATCTTGATACTCATTTATTACCAGGACTTAATCCATTGGGTGTTCCAAAAGGCTTAACAGGAACTCTAATACCCTTTAGATTTAATAATTGGGAAGATTTAGAAAAGAAGGTAAAAAAATTTGCACCAAAATGTGCAGCAATAGTAATGGAACCTTGTAGAGAGTCTTTACCAGATAAAGAATTTATTAATGAAATTAAAAGAATATCAAAAAAAAATAACTGTGTTTTGATTTTTGATGAAATTACATCTGGATTTAGGTTAAATTCAAGTGGGGCATATAAACAGATAAAGGTTATTCCGGATATAGTAGTTTATGGAAAAACAATAGCTAATGGAATTCCAATGGGAGCAATTGTTGGAAAAAAAAAGATTATGGAAAATTCGCTCAAAACGTTTATTAGCAGTGTTTTTTGGTCAGAAAAACTTGGTCCAGCATGTGCTTTAACATTTATTAAAAAACATAAAAAAAATAATGTAAGCAAAAAATTAATACTTACTGGAAAAAAAATTAAAAAAATTTGGATTAATGCTGCAAAGCAAAATAATTTACAAATTAAAATAACTGGAATTGATCCACTTGCTTCATTTAAATTAAATACAAAAAATTGGCCTGCTACACTTACTTTTTTTATTCAAGAAATGTTGAAGAATAAGATTTTAGCACAAGATAAATGTTATACTAATTATATGCATAAAGAAGCTGATATTATAAGGTATAAAGACTCATGTGAGGAAGTTTTTAATAGAATTTCTATCCTTGAAAAAAAAGATAAAATTGTTGAAAATTTAAATGGACCAATTAAAGAAATGGGATTTAACCGATTGACAAATTAAAAAGATGAATTCAAACCGTAAAATCTTTAAATATAAAAATTTTAATTATATAAATAAATTCTTAAAATCATTTGGTTTAAAAAGCTTCAATAGCAATAGCAAAGTTAAGAAATATGTAAATTTTTTTGAATTAGGAAATATTGTTTTTCATTTAAAAGAAGAAAAAAATAAAAAATCAAAACTACCTGATTATTTAAAAGATGTAAAAAAAGACACTTCCATTATAACTTTTAACTTAAATGATTTATCCAGACTTCATTGGCTTGCTTTATCAAGAAAGGCTTTGAATATTCTGGAAATAGGATCAGGATACTCAACAGTAATTTTTGCAGATGCTTGCAATATACTCTCATATTATTTTAAAAAAAAAGAAAAATTAAGATTAGAAAAAAAATTTCACATTTATTCATTAGAGGAAAGTAAAAAGTTTCTTAAAATAACTAAAAAAAGAATTCCAAAAGATTACTCAAAATATGTGTCGCTCATTAGAGCTAAACATAAAATAATTTATTATAAAGGCAAGTATGCAAGTAAATGCTTAAATGTACCAAATATTTCCCCTGACTTTGTGTACTTAGATGGGCCTTCTCAATATTTTCAAAAAAAAAATCTTGATGGTTTTAATTTTAATTCAATCGCAAGGTTTCCAATGTCTGCTGATTTATTAATGTTAGAATATTTCTTTGAACCAGGAGCAGTGATAATTGTTGATGGCAGAACATCTAATGCAAGATTTTTAAGACATCACTTCAAAAGAAATTGGAAATATTTTCATGATGAAAAGGGAGATATCCATTTTTTTGAGTTAAATGAAAAACCTTTAGGTATTTATAATAAAAGAAAAATGAAATTCTGTTTAAACAAATAATTTAGAATGAAAGTATTTAAAATTGAGAAAAGAATTGTAAGTCAGAGATATAAACCATTAATTATTCCTGAAATTGGGATCAATCACAATGGCTCTTTAGAAACAGCAATAAAAATTGTTGACGCTGCAAAAAGAGCTGGTGCAGAAATCATAAAGCACCAAACACATATGCCAGATTTTGAAATGTCAGTTGAAGCTAAAAAGATTAAACCCGGAAATTCAAAAAGAAACATTTATGACATTATTCTTAAATCAACTTTATCAGAAGAAGATGAATATAAACTATTTAGATATGTTAAAAAAAAAGGAATGATCTTTTTAAGCACTCCATTTTGCCGAGAAGCATCAGATAGACTAAATAGATTTGGTGTTAATGCATTTAAAATTGGATCTGGAGAAATGAATAATATTCCATTAATTGATCATATTTCAAAATATAATAAGCCCATGATAGTTAGTACAGGAATGCATTCATTGAAGAATGTTGAAAAAACAGTGAATTTTTTAAAAAGAAAAAAAGCAAATTTTGCTCTTTTACATACAACCAATTTATATCCAACACCTGATCATTTGGTCAGACTCAATAGTATTAATCAATTAAAAGAAAAGTTTTCAAATATTCAAATTGGTTTATCAGACCACACGCAATCAAATATTTCTGCAATTGGAGCAATTAGTTTAGGAGCAACTATTATTGAAAAACACTTTGTGGATAAAAAAACAAGAAAAGGACCAGATATAAGTTCTTCAATGGATGAAAATCAATTAAAAGATTTAATTAAAGATAGTGAAATTATATTTCGTCAAATTAAAGGGGATAAAAAATCATTAAAAGAAGAACAGGTAACAAGAAACTTTGCTTTTAGCTCAGTTGTCAGCATTAAAAAAATCAAAAAAGGTGAAATGTTTTCATTGAAGAATTTATGGGTGAAAAGACCTGGGACTGGCTATTTAAGTTCTGATAAACTAAATAAAATTATTGGAAAAAAAGCTAAGAGAATTATTCATAAAAATTATCAAATAAAAAAAAATGATTTCTAAAAAAAAAATAATTTTTGTAACTGCCACAAGAGCAGATTTTGGAAAATTAAAATCTTTAATAAAAATATGTAAATCTAGAAAAGAATTTGAAGTTTTTATAGTAGTTACAGGAATGCATATCATCAAAAATTTTGGCAATACACATTTGGAAATAGATAAATTTTTTAAGTCAAATATTTATAAATTTGAAAATCAAAATCTAGGGGATAGGTTAGAGATAATACTTACTAAAACTACAGAAAAATTCTCAAAGTATGTCAAAAAAATTAAACCTGATTTAATAGTTTTACATGGAGATAGAGTCGAAACATTAGCCTGTGCATTAGTAGGCTCTTTAAATCATATACTAACAGCTCATGTTGAAGGTGGAGAATTGTCCGGTACCATTGATGACACTATAAGACACAGTGTAACAAAGCTAAGTCATGTTCACTTTGTTGGGTCGGAAGATGCAAAAATGCGGGTTAAAAAGATGGGTGAAATTAAAAATCATATATATAATATCGGCTCACCAGATATTGACGTTATATTAAATGATAAATTACCTTCATTTGAACAAGTTAAAAAAAGATATTCTATAAAATATAATGATTATGCAATCTTAGTTTGGCACCCAGTCACTTCAAATCAAAAGTTTTTAAAAAATGAAACAATATGTCTTTTAAGATTTTTACAAAAACTTAAAAGAAAAATAATTATTATTTATCCAAATAATGATCCAGGTAATAAATTGATTATAGATTGTTATAAAAAGCTTAAAAATAAAAATTTTCAAATTATTAAAAGTTTAAGATTTGAATATTTTTTAACTTTATTGAAAAACTCTAAATTTATAATTGGAAATTCCAGTTCAGCGATTTATGAAGCTCCAATTTTGAAAGTGCCAGCAATAAATATTGGAAATCGGCAACATAAAAGGTTAAACACTAAAGTAATTAAAAATTATGAAATTGATGAGTTGAATGAAAAAAAATTAATTAATTTTTTAAGATCCTACAAAGCAACAAAAAAGGTATATTTTGGTTATGGAAATAGTGATAAAAAATTTATTAAAATTATCTCAAAAAAGGCATTTTGGAATATACCAACACAAAAATTCTTTTCAGATTTTTTATAAAGAATTTGACATTAATATTAAATTTGATAAATAATAAATAAGCTGAAATGCATGGTGGGAAATCAGTGTGAAATTCATTGGCTGTTCCTGCAACGGTAAAAGTCCGAGCGCCACCCAGCTAGTCCGGTGTTGAATGATGGCCAGGAAAAGTCTAATTCTGCAATGTAAAATTAACAGCGGCATAAATTAACCCTCTAAACTTTATAGTTTAGAAAAATAGATGGAGCCAAAAATGCTGTTAAGAGTATATATATTAATTTTTTTATTAATTTTCCCAATAAAAGTTTATTCTGACGATATCCCTGTAATTGTAATTCAAGCACCAAGCAAGAAACCTCAATCTTTATCAACAGTTGGTACATCGGTAACGATACTTGATGAAAAATTTTTCAACGATTCTACTGAACATTTTCTTGGAGATGCATTAGGCACAAGCACGACAGGTGCTAATTTTTTTCAAAGTGGTGGACATGGTACAGCTTCAGCTATTCAATTAAGAGGGATGCCAAAAAGATATTCCACAGTTTATATTGATGGAGTTAAAATGTCTGATCCTTCAAGTGTATCGAATGATTTTGATTTTAATAATATTTTAACAAGTCAAGTTTCTAGAGTTGAAATTTTAAAAGGTAATCAAAGTTCAGTTTATGGAAGTGGGGCTATTGGAGGAACTATACATATTACAACAAAAAAAGGAAAACCCGGTTTTCACAAGGATGTAGAATACATTGCTGGTTCTCATGATACTCACAATCTATCGGCATCTTTATCTGGTGGAAATAATAATTCAAATTATTTTATAGGTCTTCAGAGATTTCAGACTGATGGAATTTCACAAATGACTCATAATGATGAAAAAGATAGATACAGAAATAATGGTTTAGTAGCTAATTATGGCACCAAATTTTCTGAAACTTTAGAATTACGAAGTAATGCAAGAGTTTCTGAAACATATTTACAATATGATGCAGCTTGTGTTTCAAATTTATTTGGATGTTCTCCTAATTATAATCATGCAGAAGAAGCAGATGCTGTTGAGTCATCATATAATATAAGTTTGATACACACACCGATAGAAAAATTCTCAAATAAATTTACTTTAGCAAATACTTATGTAAAAAGAATTTATTCTAGAGCTCCAAACAGTAAAAACACTCAACAAGATAACTATTATGGAGATAGATATGCTTTACTTTATCAAGGTGATTATAATTTTAACTTAGATAACAGCGTTGTATTCGGATTAGAAAGAGAAGATGACCAAATGGGATATAACAAAGATGCAACCGGAAGGATTGACTCAAGTTCTCATGTTACATCTAAGTATTTTGACTATCAAAGTAGAATAACAAATAATATTTACGCTACTTTAGGTGCAAGATTTGATGATCATTCATTTGCAGGAAATGAAGACTCTCATAGAGCTACTCTTGCATATGTGTTTGATGATAAGGCCACGAAATTAAAATCTTCTTATGGAACTGGCTATAGGTTTCCTTCATTATATGAAACTTTTTATGTATGGAACTCAGCAAATAATTGTAATTTTGGCGGTGCAAATTGTAGACTTATAGGACACAAAAAAGCAGAAACGAGTCAAAGTTATGATTTTGGAATTGAAAAAACTATAAATCCAAATTTATTTGTGGATCTAACTTACTTTAATGTTAAATATTTTGATGCTCTTGAAGGTTGGTCAGGTAATAACGCAGCTGGATCTGGTTCAACTACAGCAAATTCCCCAAGCACTATTAAATCACAAGGTTTAGAATTTATGTCTAATTTTAAATTAAATGAGATGTTAAACTTTGGTTTAAATTATACTTACACTCAAACTTATGATGGTGCAGAACAAGACAATCCTAATACTAGCATGATTAATTCTCAAATGGTCAGGGTTCCAAGAAATGTAATGAATTTAATAACCAATCTTAAAGTTCCTGGTTATGATAAATTGGATGTGACTTTAAGAACTAAGTGGTCAGATGAAGCAAGAGATTATGGAAATGGAAACGCCAATAGAAATGGCTCCCAGTCTTTTGGTGACGCAGAACTAGATAGTTACTTAGTAAATGATTTATCTATAAAATATAATCTTTTAGACAATTATAATTTTTATTTTGATATTATAAATATCACAGATAAAAAATATGAAACTGCATTAGATTATTCTCAAATGGATAGAAGTTTTAATTTTGGTATTAAAAGATCATATTAAATAAAAAAGATTAAACTTTTTAATAATACTTAGTTGTATTTTTTGTTTAATTTATTATATCTGAATTGATGTATTTTCAGAAAAATAAAATTAATGAAATAAAAGATTTTTATAGAAGCAATGGCTATGTTGTTATTAAAGGCTTTTTTAATAAGAAATATATAACTGGAATAAAAAAGGAGATATTAAATAAAGTTGATACTTTTGAAGATGTATTTGTTTATTACGAACTTATAAGAAAAAATAAAAAACGTTATAGAAGAATAGAAAAAATCTCTAATCATCTTAATAAAGCAAATAATTTAGTTTGCTCAAAAAAAATATTAGATTTAATCAAAAAAGTTACGAACCAAAATCAAGTTTTATTTAAGGATAAACTAAATTTTAAATATCCCGGGGGCAAAGGTTACAAACCTCATATTGATGGCCATTTCTATTGGAGAGACAGGTCTAATAAAGTTAAAAAAGGCTGGTCTGTTTATTCAAATAATTTTACAAATGTAGTAATACCCCTAGAAAAATCTGATAAAAATAATGGGTGTTTATACCTTGCTAATAAGAGAGATATTAGAAATTTGGGGAATAACTGGGAAAAAATAACAAGTAAGTTAGATAGTTTTACACCAAATATTAAAAGGAAATATCTCGATAAATTTAAATTTAGTCCTGCAATTTTAAATAGTGGTGACATACTTTTATTTGATTGGCACTGTGCACATAAATCAGCAAAAAATTTGTCAAAAAACTCAAGGATGATATTTTATGCAACTTATTGCAATAAATTAAAAAAGATTAAAAAAGTTAGAGATAAATATTACTTTGATAAAATGTATAGTAAAAATAACAGTTTAATAAAATCATTACAATTTAATTAGGTCTGTTTAATTAAAGATTTTTCATTAGCATTTTTTCCATATTTAAAGGCAAATCTAGAAGGGTCATTTTTCTTTAAAATTAAATTACCTCTAACATTTGCCTCATTAACAAATTTTTCAAATTCTTCTGGACTTTTAAAACCATCTACCGAAACAAGTGATGATCTAAACATTAAATCTTTCATATTCCTACCTTCCCACCATAAATTCTCTTTAACTACTTTTCTATAAATTGGTGTTCCTGGTAATGGGCTCAATATCGCGAAAGAAAAACTATCAGCTCCGGAGCTTAGCGCAAATTCTATTGTTTGATTAATCTCCTCAAATGTTTCTCCAGGATAGCCTAATATCCAAAAAGTGTGTACTAGCAGGCCGGCTTTTTTTGCATTTTCTATGGCAGGTTTAATTTGATCAACTCTTAATCTTTTATTAATGATATTATCAAGAACTCTTTGAACACCACTCTCACAAGCCAGGGTAACCTGATAACATCCAGACTCATACATCGCCTTAAACATATCAGGTTGATTAGCCAAATGATAATTTGTTTTAATTCCATTTGGGGTACACCATGGTAGTCCAATTTTTTCTAATCCATTACACAAATCTATTAAATTCTTTTTATTTGCAGTTATAGTATCGTCTTCAAATTGAATTTCTCCGATATTAAATTCTTTAACCCCATTTTTAATTTCTAACATTATATCGTCCATTTTTCTCCACCTTACTTTTGTGCCCCACATTTGAGGCGTTGTACAAAAAGTGCATTTTTCAGGACAACCTCTAGAACACATTATGTTTAAGACTCTATTTGATCTTGATTTAGCAGAATGAAAAGCACCAATGTCAAAATAACCTTCCATATTTACTAAATGTCTAGCAGGGATTGGTAAATTATCTAAATTGGTTAATCTGAAAGATGGATTATTTAAATATTTTCCTTTTGAGGTTTGTTTTAATAAACCTGGAATTTTTGAAATATCTTGATTGTTTTTTAATTTATTTACTAATTCTACAACTGTAAAATCACCCTCACCAACCATTGCAAAATCAATATTTTTATCTTCAAGATCTTTTATAAGAGGTATATCATCTCCTGGATGAACAATATTATGTTGAAAATCAATTAATGAATTGGAAATATGATTACCCCCAATAAAAACCCATATTTTTTTATCTATTTTTTTTACTATTCTAGCTATTGTGTGAGCTGATTGATTTAAATTCGAAAATAATATTGAAATTCCAACTACATCTGGATTAAATTCTCTAATAACTTTTTCAATTTCTTCGTCCGATTGACCAATCATTATTTTATTGTTGTCTATATCTTGTTTATTGTGCCAACCTTCTAAAGCAGTATCGTGAATTTTTACTATGTGATTATTGTTTAAAAGACTTTGAGCAATCGTCATCAAACCTAATGAAGGTTGAATTCTATTTAAACCATCTTTTATACCTTTAAGATTTGGTGTTATTAAAAGTACTCTAGCTTTATTCATAAATTAATGTTTCAAAACTCTTAACACAATTTTATAAAAAATCCATTTTAATAAACTCAAATATAAGAAATCTGTAAAATTTCATGATTTTATATATGTTCATAATATTTAAATGGATCTAATATATTCACATTTTTTTTATTCTTAATTTTCATGAATAATTTTTTAAACATTTTCCCCTCTGATAAAAAAATAACTAATTCTAATGAATCTAGAAAATTTGTCTTAAATTCTTTATTTTTAGATACAAAAGGGTCATAAAATTTTGTTTTAGGAAATCTTTTTTTTATTTCATTAAAAATTTCTAGATTTAAAGAATTTCTTAGATCTGAAACACCATATTTATAGCTCAAGCCAACTACTAAGATTGACTTATTTTTCATAGTTAATTTATTGTCTACAAATGTATTAAATTTTTTTATTACATACTTTTTCATAGAATTGTTTACAGATCTCCCAGCTAAAGCAACTTCCATTTTATAATTTTTTTTACTAGCAATGTGGGAAAGATAATATGGATCAACTGGCAAACAATGACCACCAACCAGCCCTGGTTTAAATTTAATAAAATTCCATTTTGTTGAAGCTAACCTAATAACTTCATTGAAGTTTAGTTTCATTTTATCTGATAAAATTAAAAGTTCATTAAAAAGAGCTATATTTAAATCTCTTTGAGTATTCTCAATAGCTTTTGCAGTCTCAGCTTCGGGGATATATTTTGAAAAGATAATATTTTTTGAAATTAATTTATAGACAGATCTTATTTTCTTTAAAATATCTTTATTAGATGAATTAGTTGCAAATATTTTGTCAATTCTTGACAACTTTTTAGATTTATCCCCTGGATTTATTCTCTCAGGACTATAACAAGTAAAAAAGTCAAAATTGTTTTGTAGGCCTGACAATTTAGATAATTTATCTGAAAAAATTTTTGTAAGCCCTGGGTAAACAGTGGACTCCAATACTATAATATCCTTCTTTTTAATTTTTTTTGCCAATATTTTTAAACTACTCATTAAAGGATTTAAATTAGGAATTTTTTTTTTGTCTACAGGAGTTGGCAAACATATAATGTAAAAGTTACAATCTTTAATCTCTCCTCTTTTAAATGTAAAATTTATCTTTTTCTTTAAAAAATCTTTTTTTGAGAACTCACCATTTGAATCATGATTTTTTTTTAAATTTTCAATTCTTTTTTTGTTAGTGTCAAAACCTATTATATTAAATTTACCTGACAAACTTAAAGCTACAGGTAAGCCAACATATCCCAATCCAATAACACAAATTTTGATCACAAAATACTTATACTTTCTTTTATTCTAATTGATATAAAATAATTAATTCTTAAAAAAAAGTCTTGAGACATTTAATAATGTACGAAAAATTTCTATCTTTGGTATTTTAGATTTACCTTGCTTTCTTTTAGCAAAAATTATTGGAATTTCAAATATCCTAAAATTATTTTTTTCAATTTGAAAAACAGTTTCCATAAAGAAACTATAACCCTTTGAATTAATTAGATTTAAATTAAAATTTTTTAGTTTATTTAAATTAAAAGCTCTGTATGAAGTTGTGAATTCTGAAGATTTTAATTTTAAAATTCTTTTAATAAACTTGTTTCCAAAATAACTTAGCAAAAATCTATGCATAGTTAACTCATTTTTTCCACCACTCATATATCTAGAACCTAATACAACATCATTATTTGTGATATTTTTTAAAAAATTCGGTATTTCAGAAGGATCATGAGAAAAGTCAGCATCCATAGTTATAAGATAATTGTATTCATTTTTAAGAGCATAATTATATGCAAATTTATGAGCAGTATCTAAACCATATTTTCTATCTCTAATAATAACTTTGAGATTATCATTTTTTTCCTCTAAATCTTTCAATAACTTACCAGTTCCATCAGGACTATTATCATCAATAATGAGAATATCTGCTAGACGACAATTTTTTTTAATTCCATCTATTAACATTGAAATATTATCAATTTCATTAAAAGTAGCTGTGAAAATAAGAATTTTTTCCATTCGAGCAATGTATATAATTTTATAAAAATTTAAATGATATTTTTTTATTCAGAAAAGTTTTTACATAAAATTAAAATTATTTCTTTGAATAAAGAAAATCAAATTTTTTATCATTAATTTAGATGTTTTTATTTTAGATTTTATTGGTATAAGTTACGCAATGAAAATTTTAATTACTGGTGTTGCGGGATTTATAGGTTTTAGTTTTGCGAAATACCTTCTTAAAAATTCAAAATATCAGATTATTGGGATAGATAATTTGAACGATTATTATTCAGTTAAAATAAAGAAAGAGAGATTAAAAAATCTATCAAATTTTAAAAAGTTCAAATTTTTTAAAGTCGATCTAAACAACAAAAATCAAATTAATAAAATATTTTTAAAAAAAATCGATATTGTTTACCATTTTGCAGCTCAAGCAGGTGTGAGATATTCTTTAGAAAATCCAAGAGCTTATATTGATAGTAATATTGTTGGTTTTTTTAATATTATTGAAAATGTAAAAAATCATAAAATTAAAAAATTTTTTTATGCATCTTCAAGTTCAGTTTATGGAGATAGTAAAAAATTTCCTTTGAAGGAAACTGACAAAATAAACCCAAGAAATATTTATGGATTGACAAAAAAAAATAATGAGGAAACAGTTGAAATATTTTTTAAAGATCTAAAAACTGATTGTGTTGGGTTGAGATTCTTTACAGTTTTTGGAGAGTGGGGAAGACCAGATATGCTTATATTCCAATATCTAAGTTCAATATTTAATTCAAAAAAAATTTTTTATTTAAATAATTATGGAAATCACACGAGAGATTTTACTTATATTAAAGATGTTTGTGATGTTTTATATAAACTTTTGAACAAAAGATTAATTAAGCGGCATGAGATATTTAATATCTGCTCAAACAAACCAATTAAAATCACATCAGTTTTAAAATACATTGACGGAAATTTTTCAAAAAAACCAAAAATTAAAAAAAGAAAGTTCCAATTAGCAGATGTAAAAAAAACTCATGGAGAAAATAAAAAAATCAACAATTATATTAATAAAAATAAATTTATAGATGTTATAAGAGCTATAGATAATACTTGTGACTGGTATAAAGCAAACTGGAAAATATATAACTAGATTTTTTTAAAGAGTTTTTTATAATTATTTAAATTTTCCTTTTCACTGAATTTATTAAGATGTTTAAGTAATTTTTTTTTATTTATTTTAAAATTCATTTTATGTTCTGTTATTTTATCTAATATCATTTTTAAACCCTCAATATTTTTATAGATTAAACCAAATTCATTTTTTGGTAATATATCATTTATTCCACCGTGACTTTGAGATGCAATCACTGGTACTCCAACGCTCAAAGCTTCTACAACAGTATTCGGAAAACCTTCAAAGTCTGAGTTATTTATAAAATAGTCAAAATTTTTCATATAAAAAATTATTTTATTTGGGTGACGTTCACCGAGAAATCTAATTCTTCTGTTTAAATTTAATTTGTTTACTAATTTTTTGAGATTTTCCTTTTCTAAACCATCACCAATAATTTCAAAATTAATTTTTTCGTTTAATTCTGGGACTAAATTGATCAATCCATCAATGTTTTTTTCTCTACTTAATCTACTAACAATACCAATAAATATTTTCTTTTTATTTTTGCTATTTCTTTTTGGAAAAATTTTTAATTTATTAAATGAAGGAGGATTTATTGTTTTAAATCTTAAATTATAAAGTCTGTTATATTTTTCTGAAATATATTTTGAATTTGAGACACATGCATCAGCTTTATGATAACAAAATTTAATTAAGTTTTTTATAATCCATTTTTTAAAATAATCTCTAAAGTTATAATAAATTGATAGTTCTTGAAAAGGTGTTCTTTCTACAAGAATAATCTTAATTTTAAGTGATTTTAAAAAAAGGATGGATAGAACATTGGAAAAATGAATATTAGAAACGAAAATATTCTTATGATTTTTTTTAATCAAATTTTTAACAATATTTTTAACTTTAAACATTCCAAAGAAAGTTTTTCTAGATTGTATTTCATAAACTTTAATACCAAGCTTATTAAGCTTAGATTTATAAAAACATTTTTTTAAACAAATAACTGTGACTATAAATTCATTTTTTGGTAAATTTTTGCATAATCTAAACACTGAATTACCAGCACCGCCCAAATTAAATTCAGAAAGAAAAATAATTAAATTTATTTTCATAATTTATAATGTTAGTTACTTATATTTTGATTTAAATAAATATAAATAAATTTTAAAAGTAAACAATTAATGAAAACTAAAACTGCTTTGATATTGGGTATATCAGGTCAAGATGGCTCATATTTGGCAGATTTTTTATTAAAAAAAAAATATAGAGTATTTGGTGTAACGCGAGATAATTCAAAAAGGAACTTAAAAAGATTAATAAAGTTAGAAATTTTAAAAAAAATAAATTTTTTCAAGAAAGAGGATATAAGCTTTACTTTTATTAAAAAGATTTATAGAAAAATCGGAATTTTAGATGAAATTTATTTCCTCTCAGGTGAAACTTCACCTATAAAATCAATCGATAATCCTATTCAAACATTTGATAGTAACGTTAAAAATTTAGTTACTATTTTAGAATTTATTAGATTAAAAAAAAGAAAACCAAAATATTTTATGCCTCATCATCAGAAATATTTGAAAACTCTAAAAAAAATATTTTTAACGAAAATTCAAAAATCGGGCCCAGAACTCCATATGGCATTTCAAAAGCTGCAGGTTTGTGGTTGATAAAATTTTATAGAAATTATCATAATGTTTTTTGCTCATGTGGAATTTTGTTCAATCATGAGTCACCTTTGAGATCAAATAAATTTGTTTTTAAAAAAATTATTGAGGAAAGTAAAAAGATTAAACAAAAAAAAGGCAGTCTTTCTTTAGGCGACATTTCAGTTAAACGAGATATAGGTTGGGCTCCAGATTATGTACAAGCAATGTGGAAGATGCTCCAATTAAAAAAATCGATAGATTTAGTTATTGGATCAGGTAAAGCCTATAGTATCAAGGAATTTTTGAACTTCACAATAAAAAGTTTAGAACTTGATAAAAATAAAATATTAATTAATAAAAAGAAATTAATCAGAAAAGCTGATATTAAAGAATACAAATCTAACCCATCATTGGCAAAAAAAAAATTAAGTTGGAAAAATAGTTTAGGCATTAAGGAAATAGTTAATAAAATGATTAATAATGAGTATTATTAAAAAAAGTAATAAAATTTCAAATTCATGAAAAAAGAATTAAGGATATTCATAGCAGGACACAATGGAATGGTTGGAAAATCATTAGTCAATTATTTTACCAAAAAAAAGTTTGGAAAACTTATTTTAGTTTCTAGAAAAGAACTTAATTTAGAAAATTTTGCAAAAGTAAATCAGTTTGTCAAAAAAAAGAAACCTCACGTTATAATTAATTGTGCAGGAAGAGTTGGTGGAATTTTAGCTAATTCAGAATTTCCTACAGAGTTTTTAAATGAAAATATTCAAATACAAACAAATTTAATTAAAAGTGCATTTAATTTTAACATTAAACATTTAATTAACTTAGGAAGTTCATGTATTTATCCGAAAAATTCAAAGCAACCAATTAAAGAAGAATATCTTTTAACTGATAGTTTAGAAAAAACAAATGAGGCATATGCTTTGGCAAAAATAGTAGGTGTAAAATTATGTGAGTATTATAACAAACAGTTTGGCAAAAATTTTTTTACATTGATGCCTTGTAATCTTTATGGTCCAAATGATAATTTTGAATTAAGGGGAAGTCATTTTGTACCTGCTCTTATTAATAAAATTATCAATGCAAAAAAATATAATAAATCTAAAACTGAAATTTGGGGGACTGGAAATCCTAAAAGAGAAGTAATGTATGTTGATGATTTAGCAAGAGCGATATACTTTTTGGTCAGAGAAAAAATTAAAAATAATAAAAAATTATTAAATATAGTGAAGAAAAATCCATTGATAAATGTGGGTAGCGGTAATGAGTACACAATTAAAGAAGTTGCTTTAAAAATATGCAAAATTGCAAATGTAAATACGAAATTAGTTTTTAACAAAAATTATCCAGATGGCACTAAAAGGAAAGTTGTTGATAACCGTATAATTAAAAATTTGGGCTGGTCTTCAAAAATATCATTAGATCAAGGTCTTTTAAAAACAATTAATTGGTATAAGAATAATAATTAAATAAATTATGAAAAATTATAATTCTTCCAAAGAGATTATAATTTTTATTCCTTCGATAGAATCTGGTGGTGTTGAAAAAAATTTTTTTATTTTATTAAAATTTTTATTAAAGTTTTATACAAAAATAAATTTAGTAACATCATCAAAAATCAAATTATCTAAACATCTTAAGAAAGTTAAAATAATTAAACCAAACTCAAAATTTTGGATAAATCAAAATCGACTGGTAAAAAGTATAGTATGCTTGTTTCTTCTAATTAAATTTTTTCCAAAAAATAAATTTTTATTATTTTCATTTCAATCGAATTTTTTTTCTATTATTGCATCTAAACTAATGGGTTGGCCAATAATTTTAAGATTAAACACATCACCTGAAAAATATGTAAATAATTTTTTTAAAATTATTTTGTTTAAAACATTATATAAATTGGGTGATGAAATCATAGTTAATAGTAAAGAGTTCAAAAATAATATTAAGAGAGTTTTAGGATTAAATTCAATCGTTATCTATAATCCTGTTTACAATAAAAGAATTAGAGAAAAAAAAATTGAAGTACTTAAAAAGTATAAGGGATTAAAAATACTTAATATTGGAAGATTAACAGATCAAAAAGATCATTTAACATTATTAAAATCGATAAAAGTTATATTAGATAAAAAAAAAATTGATCTTAAACTATTTATTATAGGTGGAGGTCAAAATTTTGTGATGCTGAAAAATTATATTAATCAAAATCAGCTTCATAAAAATATTTTTTTATTGGGATACAAAAAAAATGCATTTGAGTATATGCGATCGTTTGATTTGTTTATTTTATCATCTCGCTATGAAGGATTACCTAATACTTTAATTGAAGCTCAAATTTCAAAACTTCCAATAATTTCATCTGATTGTCCTTCGGGACCAAAAGAAATTCTCATGAACGGCAAATTAGGAACTTTATTTAAAACAGGTAATTATCAAGACCTTTCAAAAAAAATATTATTATTTTGTGAAAACAGAAAAAAATTTGAATTAAAAGCAGCAAAAGCAAAAAAATATTTAAGAAGATTTGATGAAAACAAAAATTTGACAAAATTTTTAATGATTATAAACAAATACATCAAAAATTGAGAGAAAATTTTAAAATTTCTGTAATAACTGTAACTAAAAATTCAGAGAAATTTTTAGAGGAAAATTTAGATAGTTTAAAGAATCAAACTTATAGAAACTTTGAACATATTATAATTGATGGGAAATCATCAGATAAAACTGTTGAAATAATTAAAAAGAATTCTGAGCAAATTTCATATTGGGTGAGTGAAGAGGATAATGGACTTTATGATGCTATGAACAAAGGAATTAAGATGGCAACTGGTGATATCATTGGTATTTTAAATTCTGATGATATCTATTATCCTAAAGCTCTTTCGATTGTAAATAATTATTTTTCGATACATAGTGATATAGATTTTTTATTTGGTTCAGTAAATAAATATAAATTGATGCATGGTTTTTATCCTGAAAAAATAAAGTGGACTTTTGGTTTTTATACAACACATTCAATTGGTTTTTTTATAAAAAGACAGGCTCAACTTAATTTGGGTTTCTATGATACACAATATAAGTATTCTGCAGATTATGATTTATTTTACAGAATGATAGTTAAACAAGGCTTGAAAGGTATTTCGACAAAAAAAAATGAAATTTTAGGAAAATTTAGACAAGGAGGTTTATCATCAAAGATAAAGTATTTAGATTTTTTAAAAGAAAATAATAAAATTAGAATAAATAATGGACAAAATAAGTTATTTGTTTACACAATTTTTTTGTTAAGAATTATTAGAAACTTTAATAGATTGATTAAATAAACTGTGCCTAAAAAACCTTTAGTAAGCATTATAATACCATATCACAAAAAAAAAAATTTTTTTAAATTAACAATTGATTCTATTAAAAATCAAAGTTTTCAAAATTTTGAAGTAATACTCATTTATGACGATACAGATTTGAGTGAATTAAGTTTCGTAAAAAAAAAGCTTAGAAAGATTAAAAATAAAAAGATATTATTAAATAAGCAAATTTTAGGAGCAGGATTTTCAAGGAATAAAGGAATATCCAAATCTAGAGGAACTTACATCACTTTTTGTGATGCTGATGACACTTGGAATAAAAATAAATTGAAGTATCAATTGATATTTATGAAAGAAAATGAATTAACTTTTTCACACACAAGTTACGATATCATTGATTATAAAAATAAAAAAATTGGAATGTTTAAAGTTAAAACTAAAATCACATATGATGATTTAATTAAAAGTTGTGATATTGGATTATCAACAGTAATGTTAAAAAAAAGTTTAATTTCTAAAAAAAATAGTTTCTGTAAACTGAAAACAAAAGAAGATTATTTTTTATGGCTGAATATGATAAAAAGCTTAAAAGTTATTTATGGACTTAATAAATCATTATCATCATGGAGATTTGTAGAAGGTTCATTATCTAATTCTTTATATCAAAAATTAATTGATGCTTTTAGATTATATAACTCTTATGAAAAGTATAATTTTTTAATTTCATTATTTTTTGTTATTAGACTTTCATTATACGCTTTAGTAAAAAAGGTTAAGATTTTTAAATAATAAATAAAATGAGTAATATCACTTTAGTAATACCAGCAAAAAATGAGTCTGAGTCTCTTCCAAAAGTACTAGATGAATTAAAAGATTTTAATGTAAATAAGTTAATTGTTATGTCCAAAGATGATAAAATTACTTTAGAGTCAATTAAGGATTATAAAGAAAATATTCTTTTTCAATCCGGGAATGGTTTTGGAAATGCTTTGCGTGAAGGTATCAACTCTGTGACTACCAAGTATTTTTGTGTTTTCAATGCTGATGGATCATTTGATCCAAAAGATTTAGAAAAATTAGAGAAAAAGCTCTATTCAGGCTCAGATTTTGTTTTTAGTTCAAGATATCTTAAAGGAGCAGGCTCAGAGGATGATACTTTTTTAACTTTCATTGGAAATTTTTTTTTTACACAATTATGCAATCTATTATTTGGACTTAAAATATCAGATGTTCTGTATACTTATGTAATGGGATCAACAAAATTGTTTAAAAATCTTGATATGGTATATGATGATTTTTCTTTTTGTGTAGAATTGCCAATAAAAGCAAAAAAGAAAAACTATGTATTGGCAGATTTTCCTAGTTTTGAAAGGTCAAGAATTGCAGGCATTAAGAAAGTAAATGAATTTAGGGATGGTTTTTTGATTCTTATTTCTATATTAAGACTTTTAAAATCTAATAAATGAAAAAAAAAGTAGCACTGATTACCGGCATATCTGGTCAAGATGGATCTTATTTAGCCGAACTTCTTTTAAAAAAAAATTATGTTGTTCATGGAGTAATAAGAAAATCTTCGTCATTTAATACAGGTAGAATAGATCACATTTACGTAGATCCACATAATAAGACTAATTTTTATTTACATTATGGCGATCTAACAGACAGTAATAGTGTTTACAATATAATTAACAATATTAAACCTGATGAGATTTACAATCTGGGTGCCCAAAGTCACGTTGGAGTTTCATTTGATAATCCTGAGTATACTGCTGAAGTTTCTGGAATTGGAACCTTAAGAATATTGGAGGCAATAAGATTTTTAAAAATAAAAAAAATTAAATTTTACCAAGCAAGCACCTCAGAACTTTTTGGAGAAACTTATAATAAAAATATTTTTAACGAAAATTCTAAATTTCATCCCAAATCTCCCTATGGAGTTGCAAAACTTTATTCTTTCTGGATCACTTCAGTTTATAGAGAGTCCTATGGAATTTTTGCAAGCAATGGAATTCTTTTTAATCATGAAAGTCCAAGAAGAGGTGAAACATTTGTAACTAGAAAAATAACAAGATTTTTAACAAGAAAAATACTTGGATCAAAAGATATATTGTATCTAGGTAATTTAAATGCGAAGCGTGATTGGGGACATGCTGCAGATTATGTTGAAATGCAATGGAGAATTTTACAACAAAAAAAACCAGAAGATTTTGTTGTAGCAACTGGAAATGCTTATAGTGTAAAACAATTTATTGAAACATGTGCTAAAGTTCTTAAAATAAAAATTATATGGCAAGGAAAAGGGATAAATGAAAGGGCTTACTTTATTAATAATAATAAAAAGGAATTATTAATTAAAGTTGATAAAAGGTATTTTAGACCAAATGAAGTCCATTATTTAAAAGGAGATGCTAGAAAAGCATTTAAAAAATTAAGATTCAAGCCAAAATTTAATTTTAAAGACCTTGTAGAAGATATGATTAAACATGATTTAGAATTAGCAAGATCTGAATTATAAAATCCATAATGGAAAATACCGAGATAATTTTAATTATTGGCTTTTATACATTATTCTTAAATTATATATTTTCAAAAATAGAGTTTTTTAAAGATAGAAAAAAAATATCCATTCATAAAACTTTTACAAATTCTTCACTGAGGCCACCATTTTCAGGTGGTGTTATATTTTTATTAACGATAATTATTTTTTTTTCGAATAATTTCGATTATTTGATTTTGTTCTTTTTATTTTTTTTTATCGGATTTTTATCTGATATTAATATTTTAAAATCACCTAATATTCGTTTTGTTTTACAGATCTTTTTTTTAGTTTTTTTTATAACTATTCTAAATATATCAATTGAGTCTATACGAATAGAATTTTTTGACGATTTATTAAAAAACATTTTTTTTAAGATATTTTTTTCAACATTTTGTATTTTAATTCTTATTAATGGAACCAATTTTATTGATGGACTCAATACTTTAGTTATTGGATATTATATTCTGGTTCTTTTCTTCATTGGAGCGGTAACAAAAGATTTTTCTTACAATTTTTTTAGTTCAAGAGAATTTATTATTTTGTTATCAGTTCTTACTTTTTTATTTATTTTGAATTTTTTTGAACAGCTCTATTTAGGTGATGGTGGCGCATATTTATTATCAATTTTTTTTGGAATATATTTAATTAATGTTTATAACGAAAATAATGCAATTTCACCATATTACATAATGAATTTGTTATGGTATCCAGCATATGAGAATTTGTTTTCTATTATAAGAAAGATTATTTTCAAATATTCAGCATTTAAACCAGACAATCTTCATTTGCACCAAATTATTTTTTCAAAATTTAAAAAAAAACTTAAAAATAAAAAAATATTAAATACTTTGACTGGTTTAGTTATTAATTTATTTAACTTATTAATTTTTTATTTTGCTTCAACTGATTATTCAAATACGAAATTTCAATTAATGATAACAATATTTGCTTTGCTAACTTATAATTTTTTATATTTTATATTATATAAAAAAAAATTTAAATGAAAGTTTTAAAAACGGACATAAAATAAAACAAAGTAGAGAAAAAGATTAAGATAGAATATTTAGATTTACTCAATGATAGAATAAAATTTTCAATATATTTATTATCAAAAATTAAGAATATTAAAATATATATTAATGGGTCATAAGTTTCATGATAAATTACCCCATCAAACTCAAAAATTATAAGTATAAAGATAACGATTAAATCACTTATTTTGTTATAAGTATTTTCGTTAATTAAAAAAAATTTTGTTAAAATCAAAATTGATACTGAAGATAATAAGAAAAATAATATATTGTTATTAAAAAGAAGATGGGATAATTTATAATAAATCCCTCCAGAATAATCTAAATTATAATTAAAAAATAAAAACAAACAAAAGATAAATATTGATAAGAAAATTATCTCATTTAAATTAATTGAAAATTTTATTTTATCTTTAATATAAAAATATAAGTAGGGTAATAAATAAAAAGAAATTATAGACGTTGTTAAAGATAAAACTGTTATTAGATTTCCTCTAAATAAATAATTTTCAAACCAATCGTTTATATCAAGAATAAATATGTAATAGACCGCTGGAAAACTCAACAATACATTAAATACAATATAATAAATAAAATTTCTTTTTGAATTTAATATAAAAAAATATTGAAAGAAAAAATAAATTGAAAAAAAACAATAAATTGGTCTTATATAAGCCGCAATAGCTAAAAAAAAGGTGTTTAAAAATAGATAAATTAATTTCTGATCTTTTTTTTTATATAAAATAAAATAGTAAATAGAAATTGATAGAAAAACTATAGCAAGAAGATTGTCATCTATCCAAATAGAACCCGACCTGAAATATGGAGATAAAAAAAATATTAATGGTAAAAAATAGATATATATGTTTAAATTTTTTTCATATTTAATTTTTAAACTATTAAAAATATAAATAGGTATTAGTAAACAGATATGAATATTAATAATTTTTGCAACTAATTCATTCTCAAACAAATTTTGTAGTAGTGTGAAATAATATAAATAGATTGGTGAGTGAGGAACTTTTTTTTCTTCATAATTTAAAAGACCATTAATAAAACCATTGTCAAATATATCAGTTACTTTAATGTGAAGTTCATAATCTCGTATATATCCAAAAGCAAAATCTTCATTAAAAATTAGACCAATTATCAGAGTGATATAAGAAAGAAAATATACGATTATTATTTTAAGATTAAAGTTTTTCATTTTAAAAAATTAATTTTGTAAAATATGAAAGGTCCCAAAAGTTTTCCTAAGGCTCTAAATGAATAATTTAAAATAATTATTTTATAATTCTTCTGAAAAGGTAAAAAAATGTTTGTTATTGATATTATTAAAAAATAAATAAACTTAAAATAATTAATCAAAATACCTAAAAAATTTCCATGGATTTTTTTATCAATATAATTTCCAAGAACTCCCAATCTAAAACTTCGATTTTTAAGCCATTGAATGTCGAGCCTATGTTTATGAATTAACTCAGTAACTTTTATATCTTTAGAGTAGTAAATTTTGTTTCCAAGTTTTGATAGCTGTAAAAAAAATAATTGATCTTCACCCATGCCAAATTTATTCAAATTTTCATCAAACCTTAAATTATTTTTTTGCAAAACATTTGATTTTAAAAGAATATTATTAGTTGCAGCCCAATTTACTTTTAAAATTTTTTTGGAATATTTTTTTTCAAAAAATTTAGTAAAATTTATATTATTTTGATATATATCTTTACTGTAATTTTGGGGACCAGTAACAATATCAGCATTATATTCTTTTAAAACTCTTAAAGAATTAGTAATCCAATTTTTATCAAAAATACAATCATCATCTATAAAAGATAAGTATTCTATTTTTTTCTTTTTTATAAAATCTAGACAAGCATTTCTTGCAAATACTATTCCCCTTTTTTTTTCATTCTTAATAAATATTTTAAAAGAACTTTTTTTCTTATATTTTTTGATAATTTTTTGAGAAGAAAAGTTTATTGTATTATCTAAGATAAAAATTTCTATATTAAATTTTTCAATTAATTTAATTTTATTTATACTTTCTAAACATTTTATAAGACTTTGATTCCTATTAAAAGTGCAGATACAGATTAATATTTTTTTCATTTTAAATAAGAATTTTTATTAAATTTTTATAATGATTAAATTTTGTAAAATCTTTTACTCTTTTCTTTACGTCTTTTTTTTGAGAAAAGATTGAATTTTCACTCGTATTCTTTTCTAAATTTATAAATTTTTGGAGAAGATCATTTTTATCATTGTTACTAAATAAAAAGTTATCATTTTTTATTATTTCATATGGTCCATTTGGACAATTACTTGATATAATTGTTGAGTTTGAAATTGCTGCTTCAATTAGTACAAAACCAGGATCTTCCCATAATGATGTAAGAATAAAGTATTTAGAATTTGTTAAAAATTTATACACATTTTTTTCATAACCTAACAAAAAAGCCTTTTTTTGAATACTTAAACTATTAATTAATTTTTGTAATTTTTCTTTTTCTTCACCTTCTCCTAAAATAATAAGAATAAATTCTGGAAAATCTTTTTCTATATTTTTAAAGAATCTTATCAAAAGTTCGAAGTTTTTTTGTTTTGTGAGTCTTCCTATTCCAGTAATAATCTTTTTATTTGAAAATTTTTCATCTACTTTTGACTTAGAAAATATTGAAAATTTTTTCATATCAATTATAGGGTCTTTTAAAATCAATAATTTATCCTCAGAAAAAATTTTGCTTTCTTTTAAATAATCATATGTAGCTTTAGTTGGGCAGGTAACCTTGTAAATCTTTTTTGAAAAGAGTTTCCAAAAAATTTTTCTTATAAAATTTATCTTAGGTAACCCTGAAATTCTAAGAATTATTTTGGTTTTTTGTTGAAAAATTGATAAAAAAATTGGAAGAGATGTAATTAAATGAATTATCAAATAATCAGGTTTATCATTTTGAATTAATCTTTTTAATTTAAAAAAACTCAAAAAAAATATAAATATGTATGAAAATCTACTTTTAAGATAACTGTCTTTTGGTATTATTTTTAAAAAATTTAATTTGTTTAAATTAATTATATTAATTTTTTTATTTATAACATCTTTATATTCATCCCATTCTCCAATTGCATTTATAATGGACACTTCATAATTAATGTTTTTTCCGTATTCAATCAACGAATTTGCAGATCTCACTACAGCTTGAATAGTAGCTATTTTAGAAAAAAAAGGTGACCAATAATGTATTTTCATAAATTACTTTTTAACTTCAAAAAATAATCCGATTGGATAAATCTCTTTGAGCTTAGTTTTTACAAATAACTGAATAATTGTGTCAAATATAAAGCAAACAAATAAAATTATTTGATTGATAATAGGTATATATTTTAGATAAGCCTGAAGTAAACTATAGCAAGCAACTAATGGACCATATCCTAAATTTTTAATTTTTATATTTCTAAATTTATTTTTCTTAAAAATAAAAAATAAATAATCTTTTGAAAATCTAAAATAATCTTTTGGTGCACCATGTATTTGATAAATAAAAGGTGTTGAACCAATTAAATTACCATTTTTTTTTAGAATTCTATTCATTTCTTTTAATGATAAATTGTGGTTATTTAAATGTTCTAAAACGTTAAATATTAAAATAAATCGATAATTGCCAGAAGGTATTTTTAACTTTTTTGTCAAATCAGCATAAAAAATTCTTAATTCCTTATCTGTGAAAATATTTGAAAATTCTATTTTCTTCTTTTCTTTGATATGTATTGAAAAATTTTTGTTTTCTTTTTTATTAGCGCCAAACTCAATAGTTTTACCAATTATATTTAATTTTTTTAATTCTAGAATTTGAAAAATCCTAAGAAGACTATAATTAAGAAATAATAGTTTTATAAATAATAAAAAATTGTTCATTTATCTAATTAGCTCGTAAGATTATCACAGATGTAACCCATAAAAATATTAAAACAAGGTTTTGTTTATCATTAATTATTTCATCAACCGGAGAGTCGGTAAAACTTTTCTTTGAGGAAAGATGATTGTACCTTACTATACCATAGATCACCAAAGGTATGGTTATTAAGAGTTTTTCATTAACTGATATTACATAAGACGTATAAAAAATTATTGATATCATTGCAGCAAAATTTGACAGCATTTTTAAACTTTTTACTGAATATGATTTTAAGACATATCTAGATTTAGATCCGTATAAAAAAAGTTCTTGTTTCCTTTTTAAGGCTGCTAAAAAAAATGCACCACTAAATATAGTTGCACCCATCCAGTATGATAAAGGTGCATTTAAAACAATACAACCAGCTAAAACTCTAATTAAGTAATTTGAAGAAAGAACTACAATATCAAGAAAGATAATTTTTTTAAAAAAGTTAGTATAAAGATAATTTATGAAAATATAGGAGACTATAATTATAATTAAATCTTTATTTAAAAATAAGTTTATCGAAATAATTAATGTTAATATTAATAAAAAAAAGTGTCCCTGATTAACAGAAATCTGACCATTTGCTATTGGTTTTAATTTCCTTTTTTTTGGATGTTTTTTATCCGATTTAATATCAGCAATATCATTATAAATATATACTAGTGATGCGGTTAAACAAAAAATCAAAAATATATTTAGAAGATTTGAAATTACTAAAAAATCTATTTTTTTTTCAATAAATAAAATTGGAGTAAAGATAATTAAATTTTTGAAATAGTGCTTTATTCTAAATAAATGATAATATTTTTTCATAAAAAAAGTATAATAAGTATAATTAATACAAATTTTACTAAATTAAAGATTTATATGAAAATTACAGGATGGGGAAACAATTTCAATCTTAGATCCAATGTTTTATACCCTCAAAATAATAGTGAAATAATAGAAATCTTAAGAGACAAAAAAATTGAAAAAATTATTTGTAGAGGTTTAGGAAGAAGCTATGGAGATAACAATTTAAGCTCAAATATAATTTCGTTAAAAGATTACACAAAAAAATTTAAGATATATAAAAAAAAAAAGATTCTTAATTGTACTGCAAATATTTCTTTTAGAGATGTTAAAGAAGATTTGATTAAAAATGGTTTTTTTTTCAATGTAACTCCTGGTTCACAAAATGTGACAATAGCTGGTGCAATTGCTAATGATGTTCATGGAAAAAATCATCATAAAGATGGTACTTTTACAAAGTACGTTAAGGAGATAACTTTAATAACACCTAGTGGTAAAATAATAACTTGTTCACAAAAAAAAAATGTCAAATTGTTTAGAGCAACCTGTGGCGGTGCTGGTTTAACAGGAATTATAATAAGTGCAAAGATACATTTGATAAGAATCTATTCTAAAAATATCGATGTTTCAATTATCCCTACAAATAATTTAAAACAAACAATTACAGAATTAAGAAAATTAAATAAAAATAAATATTTGATTGCATGGATGGATACTATCAACAAAAAAAATTTTGGTAGATCAATAGTAATTTCTGGAGAACATTCAAAAGATAATAACCTAAATTTTAAGAATAAATCATCTTTCTACTTTCCGTCATTTATAGGCAAACTTTTTTTAAATGACTTTTTTTTAAAGATTTTCAATAAATTTTATTTTTATTTTAGTAAAAGAAAACTTTTCTTTAAACAAGATATAGATAATTTTTTCTATCCTTTAGATAAGATTATCAATTGGAATAAGTTTTATGGAAAAAAAGGTTTTGTTCAAATTCAGATGATTATATCCGATAAAAAAAATTTATTTAGGATATTAAATAAAATTTTTTTATTCTTAAACAATCATAAAATATATTCTTATCTAACAACCTTGAAAGAATTTGGAAAAGCTAACAAAAATTATTTATCATTTCCACAAAATGGTTTAACTATAACTCTGGATATTCCTGTTACTGATAAACTGACTTTAATTTATCCAAATTTTGAAAAAATCTTAATAAAATATGGGGTAAAAGTTTATTTGGCAAAAGATAGTTTAATGTCCAAAACATTATTTAAAAAAACGTATAAACAATTAAATAACTTTATTAAAATTAAAAAAAAAATTGATAAAAATAAAAAGTTTTCATCATTGCAATCCGAAAGACTTGGAATATGAATAATATAATTCAAATAGTAGGTGGAAATTCAGATATTGCTTTTAGTACTTCAAAAATATTTGCAAAAAATGGATATGATATTCATTTAGTATCAAAAAATTTTAAAAATCTTAGAATAAAAAAAGATAAACTTGAGAATAATTTCAATATTCAATGTAAAATAACAGAATTAGATATTGAAAATGAGAATGATGTAAAATTCTTTTTTGAAAAAGAAAAAGATCATGTTTCTATTGTATTAATGGCAGTAGGTTATCTTGAAAAGGAGGAAAAAAATTATGATAAAATAATTAATTTAAATCACAAATCACTAATTTTTTATATTGAAAAAGCAATTCAAAGATACAGTAATCATGAAAATTTTAAAACAATTATAGGTATTAGTTCAGTTGCAGCTGATAGAAAGGATGATAAAAAAAATATTTATTCATCATCAAAAGCAGATTTTACAAATTACTTGAATAGATTACGTATCAGACTACATGAAAAAAAAATTGATGTAATGATAATAAAGCCTGGATATGTTAAAACAAAAATGACAACAGGTCTTAATTTGCCTAGTTTTTTAGTTTCAACACCAGACACAGTAGGTAAAATAATATATAATTCATTTAAGAATAATAAAGAAGATGTTTATGCTCCAGGATATTGGCGATATATAATGCTATTATATAGAAATATACCTCAATTTATTTTCAAATTGTTTTTAATTTTTAAAAGATAAACTTTTTAAATAATTAATAATATACAACAAGTAGAAACCAGAAGAGGCAAAAACTATTCTATCAATAGTAGTTTTGAGTGAGTAAACAATCTCCATGTCCCGAAATAAATATGCTGAGAAGATAAATAGAATATTTAGAAAATAAAAATTAAAATTAAATTTATCAAACTCATTATTAAAAATTTTTTTAAGTTTGAATAGAATTATTAGGGGGAATATTATGAAAATAATATTAGTTAGACTGTAATAAAATAGGTATGCAGAAATATTTAAAATCTTGAAAATTATAAGATCAAAATTTAATGATAAAATATAATCCAAATAATATGGTTGATTATTTAGTTTAATGTCAAAAATTTTAAAAATTGTTATTTTTAAAATCAGAAAAAACAACATAATCAAATTAAATTTAATTCTATGATTTATATCTATTTTTTTTATAAAATTAATACAGATTAAAGTAATAAAGAAAAAAGCAATTCCCTCAGATTTTGTCCAAAGAATTAAGTTAAGTGCGAGAGTTATAAATATAAGATATAAAAAATTTCTGTTATTTATATAATCAAAAACAAGTTTTGAAATTATAATTAAAAAACTAAATAGTATAACTTCTTGGAGACCTGAAAAATAATAATATTTATAGTTTAAAATTATTAATAATATAAAAATGATAGAGTTATAAATATTTTTTTTAAAAAAACTATTTGCAACTAACATTAAACTTCCGAGATAAATAAATAAATAAAACAATCTTCCAAAATATTCATATTGATTTAACGATATCTTTCTAAAAAAAGCCCACAAGTATGATCCTAAATGTGGATGAAAATCATTATAAGTATAGTCTGAAAGTTGTTCATATGTGTTATCTTGAAAAAAATATAAGGATTTTATAAACCAAAACCATTTTGAGTCCCAACTAAGATTTAATTTATTTGAAATATCAATAGCTAAAACAAAAAACATAGCAAAGAAAATTAATAAATATGAAAATGATGATTTAATATTATTTTTTTTTAAATTAAGTAAATAATTTTTTATTAATAAAAATATCAATAAAGCATAAATAATATAAATATATTCTGAGAGTTTAAGTGGTAAAATTGATAAATATAGTAAAATATTTAAATTTATCAAAAGGTTGAAATATAAATTTAGTTTACCTTCAATTTTGAGGTTCCCGTTATCAAGATTATAGATACTAAGAGGTCCTGACACGAAAAGTAAAAAAATAATAAATAACAAAAATATATCAATAATTTCAATCATTTTTTTATAACGTAACAATTTTTATACTGATTAAGAATCTTGAACTGATCAATTAGAAATCTATTTTGAAAAATCATTTTTATTTCTGAAAAATTATCTTCATTTAATCTTATGAACAAATTTTTTTCATTAAGATTAAATTGACTTAATTCTTGATTTACTAAGAAATACTTCTCATTTTTATTTCTTATTAATTCTAAAGTTTTTATTTTTTTGAATTTATTATTTTTATCTAACTCATAAAAATCAATCTTTAATTTATTTACATTTTGATTGTCTATATATAAATATTTAATCTGATTCGAAAGTGTACTGTAAAAATATGTGTCTTTTATTTCAAAAAAATTTTCAGAAATTTTATCAAGATCAAGATTAATTTCTGAACCAGGGTAATTGAGTAAAATAAAAATATTACTTTTACTATTAGTATATTTCGAATTATATATTGCCCATAAATTTTGTGGGGTATGTTCATAATTGATAATTTTAGGATTAGATTGAAAATTTAGTTTATTGTTTACATGTCTTAAATAACCAACACTTTCACCACCACAAAAACCATATAAATTTTCTATTCTTTTTTCCTCATTAATATTATGAGTGTTAATTAAATTTTTTATAAAGTCAGTCTTTTCAAATAAATATAAAAAACTGAAAATTATGATTAAAAGTGGAAAGTTTTTTTTTAAGTTCATCGTTTCTTTAATTTAAAGTTTTTTATTTATTATGTCTGAAATTTCATCTCCTAGTTTTAAGCTTAATTTAACAATTGTATAAGTTGGATTGGCATAACCAGAAGTTGTAAAAACAGAACTGCCTGCAATATATAAATTATTTGCATCATGAACTTTTAAATTATTATCAACAACAGAATTATTTTTATCATCACCAATCCTTGTCCCTCCCATATGATGATGTACTCCTAGATTTTCATAGTAATTTAAATCAGATATATTTTCTTTCACAGCAACTCTGCCTAATTTTTTTTGTATAAAAAGTGTAGCTAAATTTTCAAGAATAATTTTTGCTGAATAAAGAGTTTTTTTTGATTTCTTATAATGAATATTTGAAATTGGTATTTGATTTTCATCTTTGAGTCTTTTGTCTAAAACAATCTTATTATTTTCATTTGGAGCTTCCTCTAAATTCAAAAAAATATTTCCACATTTAAGATCTTTATTAAATAGCATTCTAGCTATTTTTTTCCCATATTCAGGTGAAACGCACAAAAAACTTTTTATTATTTCTTTATGAAATTTATTATCTTCATCTGCATTCATATATATAGCTCCACTTAAAATTTTTTTTTCTTCAATTAATTTTTGACTTGTAGCGAAATGAATTGGTCCTTCATATTTTAAAAAATCTTCATTTAACATGTTTTCCATTTTTGTTTTTTTTAGAAAACCAACACCACCTAAAAACCAAGGATGTGTCATCCAATATTTTCCAATTGGTAGGATTGGATTGATTAAGTTATCATTTTTTTCTTTTGTCCAAAGTAAAATTCTTGAGTTTTCTACTCCACCGCAAGCTAAAATAAAAAATTTAGACTTTATAAAAAAAACTTTTTTTTTTGAAATTACTTTAGCTTCCTTAATTAATTGCTTTTCACCAATAAAATGTGATATTTGAGAATTTAAGCATAAGTCTATATATTTTGAATTGTGTATATGATCTTTAAATTTTTCAGCAAATCTAACATTAGAATACTGAAACTGGATTTGATTAAAATGATTATTTATTTTTGTTTTATTAAATTTTAAATCGATATTGAGTATTTCAGAAGCCTCTTTTGAATAAGAATTAATTTTGTCAACATTTACAGTCCAATTTTTTAAATTCCAATTCTCAATAGGTTTACACCATCCTCCCCAGTGACCACTAGTTCCACCTAATTGTCTTAGTCTACTATATCTTAAATCAGTGATATCATCTCCAATCACATTTGATAAATAACTTTCCTGTGATTTTTCACTATAATTTTCCTCACCAGCTTCAAGGATTAGAGAATTAATTTTTTTTTTCTCTAATTTTAAGGCTAGCGATATTCCAGCAGGTCCACTCCCAAAAATAACAACTGGATAATCTTTTTTAGGTAAATCTGAAAGAAACTTGTAAATCATTAATCACTTTCATCTAAATACCAAATTAAATCTTTATTTTTCTTTTTTTTTAATTTTTTAATTTGGGATTGAATTTTATTATAAGGAATAATTAAGAATATATTTAGTAAAAATAAACCTGAAAAAAAGTTTTTTAAGAAAAATCTTCTATTTTTTAGCATTAATAAATATTAGTAAAGAATTAGGATAAATCAAAGTTTATATTAAAAATTTTTTATAAAACTAATTTGAATTAGAATTTTTGAGGTTTAAGTACGTAATAGAAAAAATTATCCAGAATAATGAACCATTAAATGTGCTAAATATTCCCGCGCCAGGTAATAAGGGTAAAAAGAAAAAAGAAATATATGATATATTATTGAGGTGATTAATATTTTTACTTTTAATGAATATTTTTATATTTTTTAATAAAAAGGATCCTATAAAATAAATAATTAATAAATAACCAACAATTCCCTGCTCAGATAAAATTTCAAAGTGGATCTGATGAGGATGAGTGCTACATCTTTGAATAGAAAATTTACTATTTTTATCAAAATATATCTCCCTTGAACATTCTTTTCGGTAATTTTTATTTCCTATTCCACTTATAGGATAATTTTTAAAAATTTTTAGGGCAGTTTCAAAGTGAGCAATATATCTAATATTTTCAAACTTATCTAATATATTCTTTTTTTCATCAACAATTATAATTCTTTCAAAAAATAGAGAGTACCTATTTTTAATATTTTCACTAAAGAAGAAAAAAGTTGAGATTATAATTAAAAAAATTGGAGCTAAATATTTGTAGCTGAAAAAAAATTTTTTATCTTTTAAAAAGAATAAAAGGGTAAAAAATATTAAGACTGATTTGATAAAGTTTGATCTTTCACCTGTTAAAAATATCGCTATAGGGATAATCAAAAAGATAATAAGTAAAAAAAAATTTTTCTTTTTATCATTATTTTCATTGAGAAAATATGTCATTGAGCTAAATCCAAAACAAAGGATATAACCGCCGACTACCATTTCATCTTTAAAAAAAGATATTACTCTTTCACTTGTTGGGCTTACGTATCCAAATAAATTTTTTCCGAAGTATTTCTCATAAAAAATATCGAATATTATAAATAAAGAAATAATTAACCAATTTTTTTGTACAATTTTTAAAATTTTCCCATTCTCAAGTAATTTGGAAAATGAAAACACTAACAATATAAATTTTATAAAAAGCAGAGATCTTATTAAACCATCACTCTCATCTTCTATTATAAAGTAATATGAGTATAATGAATTTAAAATTAAAAAAATATAAATTGTGATAAGAAAAAGAAAAGTTTTACTTTTTATCCAGCCCCAAAAATTTGATTTAATACAATAAAGTAAAAATAATAAATCTATAAATAATATATTAAAATTAATTGCAGCATTTCCAACAATAAAAGATATAGGTAAAAAAGTAAAAAGAGTAATTACCGCTAAATTATGATAGTTATTTTTATTATTTATTAATTGATTAATTATTTGCATAAACTATATAGCTAATTTTAGTTGATAATGTATCAAATTTTACTTTTATTATTTTTTTATTTTTTAATTTTGTACTCTATTTTAGGATACGGAAAGATACTTACATTAATTAATTCAAATTATCAAGCTAGCTCATTTGATGGATTATTTGGAATTGTATTTTTAATTTTAATTTCTTACTTAACAAATTTTTTCTTCCCTCATAATTATCTTCATAATTCAATTATTTTAATAATTGGCTTAATAATATTTATCTATGATTTGAATAAAAATTTTTTAAAAAGAATTTTTGATTATAGAGATATATCAATTATTTTTTTAATCATTTTTATAGGGATTTTGATGTTTAAAAATCATGATGATTTTTATTATTATCATTTTCCTTACACTATTATACTTACTGAATTTGAAAAAATATTCGGACTAGGAAATTTAAATCATGGTTTTAGAACACCGTCATCAATTTTTTATTTAAATTCTTTATTTTATTTACCCATCATAAAATATTTTATGATCAATAGTGGAGCAATATACATATTAGGTCTTTCAAATTTTATTTTGTACAAACTTATTAAAAGTCTACTAGATAAAAATAAATTTAATCACATATTATTTCTATCTTTGTTATCCTTAATTTATATTAATTCAACTTTCGCAAGACTTGCTGAGCACGGGACGGATAGATCTGCTTTAATTTTAATTTTTTTGATGAGTATTTTTTATTTAAAAAGTCTAGATTTTGAAAATTCAAGAATAAATCTAAAATACTTCGATAATTATTACTCTAAATTAGCTATACTTTTTGGATTAATTATTTCATTAAAAGCTTTCTATTTAATCTATTCAGTGATTTTTATTATATGGTTTTTACAAATAAAGAAATTTTTGAATATAAAAAAATTCAGTAATTTAATTTTTAAAAATTTTTATACTTATTTTGTTCTAATAATTTTTATCCTAACTATTTTTACGATGTTTTCCAATACAGGATGTTTGATTTATCCTGCTAGCTTTACATGTTTTGAAAATTTAAGTTGGTCGATTCCAGTCGATCAAGTAAATCAAATGAAACTTTGGTATGAACAATGGTCTAAAGCGGGAGCAAGTCCCAACTTTAGAGTTGAAGATCCACAAACTTATGTATCTAATTTTAATTGGGTAAATAATTGGATTGAAGCTTATTTTTTTAATAAAGTATCAGATAATATTCTTGTTATAATTTTTATTTCAATATTCATATTTTTTTTATTTTCTTATAATTCAAAAAAAAAAGATAATACTAAAAAAAATTTTTGGTTATTTTACTTCTTGATATTTTTATTATTTATAGAATGGTTTTATAACCATCCAACTTTAAGATATGGGGGCTATACTTTACTTGCATTAATTTTTTTTGTTCCAGTGTCAATTTATTTGAGCAGATATAAGTTAGATTCACAATTAACTAAAAAAAAAACTTATTCTATATTTTTTCTAATAATATTAATTTTTATGACAAGAAATGTCTTGAGGATTGAAAAAGAATATAGACAGTACGATTACAACCCGTTTAAAAGTGCTTTTTTCTATTTGAATAAAGATGGATTTATATTAAATGATACTGTCAAAAAAAGATTAAAAAATACAAATAAAAAATTTTTAGTAATTACTAATAAATGAAAAAAAGTATTGTCATAACAGGTGGCGCAGGTTTTGTTGGTGCAAATTTAATTAAATATTTACTAAGGAAATCAAGTTATAATTTAATTAGTATAGATAATTATTCTTCAGGTTCATCATCTAATCATATTAAATCTAAGAGAGTAAAGTATTTTAAAGGAGATACAAAAAATATTAATAAAATTTTACCTCATCCAAAAAAAATTCATTCAATCTTTCATTTTGGAGAATTTTCAAGAATTTATCAAAGTTTTTTACAAATGGAAAAGTGCTTAGACTCAAACACAGTTGGAACTAATTCAGTTTTTAATTATTGTTTGACGAACAAAATTAAATTGATCTACTCAGCAACATCAGCTTCATTAGGTAACAAAGGTAAGGATAAAGACTTGTCACCTTATGCTTTTACTAAAGCAAAAAATTTAGAATTGTTAGAAAATTTAAAAAAATGGTTTAGTTTTAGATATGAGATTATATATTTTTATAATGTTTATGGACCTAATCAGATTTCAAAAGGAAGAATGGCAACTGTAATTGGTATTTTTGAAAATCATTATAGAAAAAAGATTGCCCTACCAGTTGTAAGGCCAGGTTCTCAATCGAGAAGATTTACTCATATAGAGGATACAATAAAAGTTTGTTTTAAAGCTTGGAAAGAAAACAAATGCAGACACTATAGTATTTTTAATAAAAAATCTTATACAGTTTTACAAGTCGCAAAAATGTTTAAAACAAAAATAAAATTTTTACCAAAAAGAAGAGGTGAGAGATATGCTTCAGCACTAACAAATATTAACTTATCCAATAAAGTTCACAGGATAGTAGGTCAGATTGATTTGAAAGATTATATCAATAAAATTGTTAAAAATTATTAAAAAGTAAAAGAAATTTCTGTTTACAATTACTTTGAATTATATATAAATCCACTGCCGGTAACTATTGCGAAAGGGTTATACCCGATCCCATTCCGAACTCGGAAGTCAAGCCTTTCTGCGCCGATGGTACTTTGTCTTAAGGCATGGAAGAGTAGGACGTTGCCGGCATTTTTTTATTATGAAAATTAAAAGTTCATTAAAATCTATAAAAAAAAGAGACCTTAATTCTAAGCTAGTTAAGAGAAGAGGTCGTGTCTACATAATAAATAAAACTAATCCAAAATTCAAAGCAAGACAAAAATAATTTTTATGGATAATGAAAACCATAAAAAAACTTGGAATAATTTTACCAAATTTGTACTGTGGGGAACTGTCGCTGTTATTCTAGTTTTAGTTCTTATGGCAATATTCTTGTTATAAACTTTATTTATGAGAATAGCATCAGTTTTAGAAGATAAAAAAACAGAAAAAAGAATAGCTATCACGCCAGAGATAGTTAAAAAATATACCTCATTAGGATTTAAAATTTCTTTAGTAAAGGATTATGGTAAGCACTTAGGATTTGATGATGAAAAATTTAAAGAACTTGGAGTGGAAATAAAAGACGATGAAAAAAGTATTTTGGAAAATTCAGATATTATTTTACAATTAAATTTACCATCTGATGAAAAACTATCTCATTTAAAAGAAAATCAAACTTTAATTGGTGTTTTAAATCCATATTTGAATAAAGAAAAAATAGGTAATTTAATAAAAAAAAAGATAAATAATTTTTCATTGGAATTACTGCCAAGGATTACAAGAGCACAATCAATGGATATCTTATCTTCTCAAGCAAACCTAGCAGGTTATAAAGCTGTAGTAGAATCATTTTCACATTTTGAGAAAGCTGTACCTATGATGATGACTGCTGCTGGCACAGTTCCTGCAGCTAAAGTTTTGGTAGTTGGAGCAGGAGTTGCAGGGTTGCAAGCTATTGCAACAGCAAAAAGAATGGGAGCAATTGTTTTTGCGACTGATGTTAGAATGGCATCAAAAGAACAAGTAGAAAGTTTAGGAGGTAAATTTTTGATGGTTGAGGGAGCTGAAAACCTAGAAACAGAAGGAGGATATGCAAAAGAGGCTTCTGAAGAATTTAAAAAAAAACAAGAGGAACTTTTAGCCGAAACTTTAAAAAAGATTGATATTGTAATTTGTACAGCATTAATTCCTGGAAAAAAAGCGCCTATAATTATAAAAGAAGAAATGGTAAAGAGGATGCAACCAGGATCTATAATTTATGATTTAGCAGCTGTACAAGGTGGTAATACCGCATTTACTGAAGTAGATAAAATTGTAAATAATAATAATGTAACAATAATGGGAGAAACAAACATTTTAAATAAATTACCTGTATCAGCTTCTAATCTTTATGCAAAAAATTTATTCAATTTTGTAGCTAATCTTTATGATAAAGAAAATAAGGCTATTAAGATAAATTTAGAAGACGAAATTATAGAAAAAACATTAATAAAATAATTATGGAAATTGATCCTTTTATATTCCGTCTTAGTATATTCATTTTATCAATTTTTGTGGGCTATTATGTTGTATGGAGTGTAACTCCATCTTTACATACTCCTTTAATGTCTGTAACGAATGCAATTTCATCAGTTATAATAGTTGGTGCAATTATTGCTGCTCTAGCAAATAATGATAGTAACGTTTTTTCAACATCGAGTTCTTTTGGATATTTGGCAATTACATTAGCAGCTATAAATATTTTTGGTGGTTTTTTAGTTACTCAACGAATGTTAGCTATGTATAAGAAAAAGAAGAAGGATAAATGATTATTTCACCAAATTTATCTTCAATCTTTTATTTAATTTCAGGGGTATTATTTATCTTGGCTCTTAGAGGTTTGTCATCGCCAGAAACTTCAAGACAGGGAAATTTTTTTGGTATTATTGGAATGTTAATAGCAATTACAGTAACATTTCTTTCTGTAGGAAATTATTCAGCAGGTTTTTTCTATGTTTTTATATTTTTATTAATAGGTGGTACAATTGGATCAATAATCGCTTTTAAAATTCCAATGACTGCAATGCCGGAACTTGTTGCCGGTTTTCATAGTTTAGTTGGATT
The DNA here is from genome assembly GCA_902604605.1 of uncultured Pelagibacteraceae bacterium. Classification (GTDB taxonomy): domain Bacteria; phylum Pseudomonadota; class Alphaproteobacteria; order Pelagibacterales; family Pelagibacteraceae; genus Pelagibacter. The sequence continues at coordinate 92,202 of CACKZI010000001.1, forward strand.
AGCAGCTGTTTTTGTTGCTATTTCTGCTTTTATAAACCCCGAAGTATTTAATCTTGGTTTTCCAGGAAATATAAAGATTGCAAGTTTAATAGAAATGTCAATTGGAGCTGCTGTAGGTGCAATCACATTTTCAGGATCAATTATAGCCTTTCTAAAACTACAAGGTATAATGTCCGGAGCGCCCATTACTTTTAAAGGTCAACATCTACTTAATGCATTAATTTTAATATCTATAATTGTTTTAACTTATTTACTTTGTGTTTCTCAATCATCTAATCTTTTTTGGATATTAATACTAGTTTCATTCTTAGTTGGGTTTTTATTAATTATTCCAATAGGTGGAGCAGATATGCCTGTTGTGATTTCAATGCTTAATTCATACTCTGGGTGGGCTGCGGCTGGTATAGGTTTTACACTTGAAAATACTGCTCTAATTATTACCGGCGCTTTGGTTGGCTCATCAGGAGCAATTCTCTCATACATAATGTGTAAGGGTATGAACAGATCTTTCTTTAGCGTAATTTTAGGTGGATTTGGTGCAACTGAACAAACCTCTTCATCAAATAAAAATAAAGAGCAAAGACCTGTTAAAAGTGGAAATGCTGACGATGCTGCGTTTTTAATGAAAAATGCATCATCAGTAATAATTGTACCAGGTTATGGAATGGCTGTAGCACAAGCCCAACATGCACTAAGGGAGATGGTGGATACTTTAAAAAAAAATGATATTAAAGTTTCTTATGCAATTCACCCCGTAGCTGGTAGAATGCCTGGACATATGAATGTATTGTTAGCAGAGGCGAATGTCCCTTATGATGAAGTCTTTGAGTTAGAAGAAATAAATAATGATTTTGCTAATGCTGACGTTGCTTTTGTAATTGGTGCAAATGATGTAACAAACCCCGTTGCAAAAACTGATCCGCAAAGCCCAATCTATGGAATGCCAGTATTAGACGTTGAAAAATGTAAATCCGTTTTATTTGTAAAAAGAAGCCTTTCACCTGGTTATGCAGGTATTGATAATGACTTATTTTACAGAGAAAATACCCTGATGCTTTTTGCGGATGCAAAAAAAATGACTGAAGATATAACTAAAAATCTTTAACATTGATTCAATGACCAAAATTTTCTGTGATATCGCCGACCACAATTTAATTAAGAAGTTTAATAAAAAAAAAATTGTTAAAGGATTTACAACGAATCCTAGCTTAATGAGGAAAGCTGGTGCAAAAAATTATAAAATATATTCAAAAAAAATACTTAGTATATGTAAAAACAAACCTGTTTCATTAGAAGTCTTTGCAGATAATTTTGATGAAATGAAAAAACAAGCTTTTAAGATAAATTCATGGGGAAAAAATGTTTATGTAAAAATACCAGTTATAAATTCAAAAGGTTTATTTACTGGAAAAGTTATTAATGATTTAAATAATAAAAATATAAAATTGAATATAACTGCGGTTTACACAGCGAAACAAACAAAAAAAATTCTTAACGTTATAAGTAAAAAAAAGAGTAAAGTAATAATTTCAGTATTTGCTGGAAGATCTGGAGATGTTGGAAAGGATCCATTGCCAGAATTAAAAAAAAGTATATCTCTTGCAAAAAAATTTAAAAATGTTGAAATTTTATGGGCCAGTGTAAGAGAACCTTATAATTACATTCAAGCTAAACAACTCAGATGCCAAGTTATCACAATTCCACCTAGTATTATTGAAAAAATCGAAAAATTTGGAAAAACATTCCAGAATTTAACTTTAGAAACAGTTAAGACGTTTTTGATTGATAGTAAAAAATCAAAATTTAAAATTTAATTTTTATAAATTTGAACGTTATAAAATAAATTTAAATCAGCGGATTTAATTTTTAATGGATAGAAATTTTCCTCTATTTTTCCCTTAAAATTATATCTTATTAACGAAATTAAATTGAATATAGAGTTAACATGCTCTGTTGCATTAATATATTCGTATTCTTCACCAGTAATATCATAAGTTTTTTTTATTGAAAATAATCTTATAAATAGTCTTCCTAATCTCCAAGCAATTCCTGGGTCTGTTGGTAAGGATATTGACAATACTCCACCTTTTTTTAATTTTTTCATCATTTCGAAAATAAATTCTTCTGGTGACAGTATATGTTCTAAGCAGTGAGAAATTATAATTCTATCAAAAAAATCATCATCATAAGGAAGATTTTTCCCATCATACTTTTTGAAATAAACATTTTTTTTTGAATTTTCTTTAAATACTGATGATGCATAATCTGACGTTTCAGCAATATGATATTCTTTAAAAGAGTGAGATAGATAATCTAAGTGAGGTGCACTTCCTGCGCCAATTTCTAATATTTTATCATATGAGTCTTTTTTATTAAAATTTTCAAGTTTTTTATGACAATAATCCATTAATACTCCCAACAATCCTGAATATAAATGTGAGTTATATTTTTTGTCTAATTCTCTAAAAGATTCTTTTTTATACATAAAATATTAAAAACATATCCCTTTTAATTAAGTTTTCAATTTAAAATAATTATAAATTTAGGTTTTCGACCTTAATGCTCTCAATTAAAATTCCCAATCTTCTTGCATCTGGTGATTTTAAAAGTTCTAATTTTGTTACGGGATTTTTAATTTTGATCTTAATTAGTACTGTATCTTCCTTGAAATTATCTTTATTTAAATCAAGGACTAAATATTTATCTTTTAAATCATTAATATCCTTAATACTAAATTTTTCATAAAAATTTTCATTTATATAGATTTCAAAAATAATAGGATTATTGTTTTTGGTTATTATTGAGTTTATTTTTAGTTTTATTTTGAAATTATCAACAATCTCACTATCTAATCTAAATAATATGTTTGAAATGTTGCCCTCTGACCAAATACCACTTTGATTTTCTCCAAAATTATGTGTCCATCCAAAACCATGAGGAGACTCTTGATTCTTGAAATTGAAATCATAATTCTTATTTGATTTAATAATTTTTGGCAAAAAATTATCTAACATTTTAAATTCCTTATCAGTCATCTCATCACGATAACCATTGATTGCAATCCAGTTTTTGTCTTTATAAAAAAAACCAACATTTTCATTTTTAAAATTAAAATAAAGATTTCTAAGATGATTATGATTATCGATTGCAAAAATAGTTTCAGACGGCATTATTTTTTCATTAAATTGGTTATATAAATTTGACCTTGTTATAGAGGCTAATTTTCTGTTGTATCTTCCATGAATTGAAATATCTGTTTTTTTTATATCTTTTAAAAGTAAAACATTACGTAAGTTATGAAGAAACTTTGATTGATTATCTTGATACGTTGTTCTTAAAACAGGATTAGTTTTAGCTATCTTTTCCCAAAAAATAATGTCATTTAATTTTTTTTCTTTAACAAAAGCTTCTGAGAAAAAGTGAGATTTGATTCCTGGGTAGATATCTGAAACTTGTAATAAAAAAAGTATAATTAAAATTGAAATTGATTGTTTTCTTGGAAAGTTTTTGTAAATTTTAAATATAGCAAATATAAATATCAAATAATATACTGGCCAAATTATTCTTCCAGATGCACGTACAACACTAAGTAACCCATAGAATATCTTTGGTATTTCAATTTCAAAAATAAGATTATTGAAGAGATAAATCTTATTTGAAATGGCAATTAAAAAGCAAATTAAAGTTATGAAAATATACGGGGTAAAATTCTTATCTTTAATTTCAATTTTGAATTTATATAAAAAATTAAAAACAAGATAAGAAAGAAAAATAATTCCTCCTAAACCTAAATAACCAAAACCCTCACTTCTTATATCAGTTTTATTATTAATGAATGCAGACCAATTTACACTACCATTCACAACACTTGATTTATTTATAAAAAAACTTGCTAAATCAAGAGAGTAATTACCATAACCATATGCAAGAGCATCAGAAAAAGGAACATGAAAATATCCTATAATATACATAGTAAAAATTAGTGAACCAAAAATAATGAAAATATTTTTAAAATTTTTTGTCTCAAAATTTTTGGTTAAAAAAGAAATAAAAATTATGAGCAACATTACTGTAAAATAAAAGTGGATTAAACATGATATAGAAATTAGTAAGGCCCAGAGAACTTTTTTAAATATTATATTTTCTTTTAGTTCCAAATAAAACCCCATCAAGATAAGCCAGTGAGCACAAAGAGAAAGATGAAAACCCAAACGATTTATTAATATTGGTGATAAAATAAAAAATAAAGATCCAATCAATGAGAAAGTTATATTTTTTGTTTTATCTGATATTATTAAAAACGAGATATATCCGTTTAAAAAAAAACATATTAAAATCCATAAGCTAAAATAATGAAATTCATCAGGGAGAATGAATTTAAAAAATTTAAATATTAGTGACATGATAGGTATTGATCCAGAAAAGGCAATCCCACTTCCTAAGTTCATACCGTAATTTGGATTACTTCCTAATGGAAATCTCCAAACATCATCTCTAAAAAATTTCCATGAAATGATATCTGTGCTAGCATCGTGGGCAGCTAACCAACTTGTATTTGTTACACCTAAATTATTAATTCCTAATATTAAAATTGTGATAGATAATGATATTAATAAATAGAAAAATAAGATAAATGTGTTTTTATATTTCATTTTTAGATTTTTTTTGTAAGATATTAATAAAAAAATATGTTCAAAATATATAAATTATAACTAGACATGAATATTATTCCATTTGCTCAAAAATTAAATAATTCATTTAAAATAAAAAAAAATACAAATGTTCCTTCAACTGAAGAATTAATTAATAGGGGTTTTGCTCCTAAAAACAACAAAATAGATATATTGTTTATAAATCCACCTTCCACGATATCAGAAAGGTATGGCAAAGATGATATGGGAGAAGTTGGCGGTGATTTGATTCCTTTGGGGATGGCCAGCTTAGCTGCATATATAAGAGAAATGGGTTTTGGCGTGGGAGTGCTAGATTGTCCAACATTAAGAATTGATAACGAAGAAGTTTATAAAATAATTGTTGAAAAAGATCCTACTATCATAGGATTCTCAACAACAACATATTCTTTATCTAGAGCAACAGAACTAGCTAGAAAAATCAGAGACAAATTACCAAATAAACTTACAGTAATAGGTGGTTCACATGCAAATGTAGCAGGTACAGAAACTGCAGAAGAATATAAAGAATTTGATATTATTGCATATGGACTTGATGGAGAATACATAGCACATGATATTGTTAAAAAGTTTAAGGAAAAGAAGTATGATAGGGAAAAATTTATTACAGATTATCAAAGCCTAAAGGAGATTAAAGGAATAATTTTTAAAAATGATAATGGGGAAATTATCAAAAATTCTCCTAGAGAAAATATCAAAAATTTAGATGATTTACCATTGCCTGCAAGAGATTTGTTTCCAATGGAAAGGTATGTACCTTTACCTAACCAGTACAAAAAGCTTCCTTTGACAAATATGGTAGTGATAAGAGGTTGTCCATATTTTTGCTCATTTTGTGATCAAGCTGGGACTGGGGCAAGAAGAAGAAGTCCACAAAAAGTAATTGAAGAAATAAAAGATTGTGTAGAAAGATTCGGAATTAAAGAAATTTCATTTTGGGATGATACAATGAGTTATCATAAAAAATGGATGAAAGAGTTTTTAGAATTATTAATAAAGGAAAATCTAGATTTAGTTTGGTCTTGTTATGCTGCTGTAAATACAGTTGATAAGGAAATTCTAAAATTAATGCGAAGAGCTGGTTGTTGGAATATTTTTTATGGGTATGAAACTGCAATTGATGAATTAGCAGAAAATATTCAAACAAATAGAAAAAATAAAAATTTTGAAAGAATGAAACAAGTTGCCAAATGGACTAAAGAAGTTGGTATAGAAGTTAGAGGCTCTTTTTTAATTGGATTACCAGGTGAGACACCAGAATTAGCTAAGCAAACTGTTCAAAATGCAATTGAATTAGATCCTGATTATGCACAATTTACTTTAGTATGCCCTTATCCAGGAACAAAGTTAGCAAAAGAAATAGAACAAGGTAAATGGGGTAAATTTATTACTAGAGATTTAGAAGAATATCAATGCTGGAATGTAACTTGGTTACCAGATGGATATAAAAATCCAAAAGAATTAAAAGACATGGAAAGATATGCTTTTAGAAAATTTTATTTAAGACCAAGCTATATTTTAAAAAGAATTTTAAAAATAAGAACTATTGAAGATATAAAAAGATATTTAAAAGGTGGAACTGCTTTAATCAAATCATTTTTGTAATTAATTTCTTTAATATTTTAATCTTATTAAAATAATATCTAATATCATTCTTGGAACATCTTTTTTAAAATTTAATTTACTACCTGTTTTATGTGTCCATTTTAGAGGTAGTTCTTCAATTCCAATTTTATGTTTTTTTAATAAAATTGTGAGTTCGACGTCAAATGCAAATCTAAATGAGTTAATTTTCCTAAAAATTTTTTTAGAATAAGAATTATGAAACACTTTAAACCCGCATTGTGTGTCTCCAAGTTTTATATCAAACATTAATCTTATTAATTTTTTGAAGAAAAAACCCAAAAAAACTCTATACTTTGATGCCCTGATAATGGAATTTTTATGTTCTCTTGAACCATAGTATGCTTTTTTATTTGAGACAAAAATATTCTTATTATACCACTTAATGAATTGTATTGGATGAACCGATAAGTCTGCGTCACAGATAAGAACCCATTCATTTTTAGCCTTTAAAATTCCTTTTTTTACCGCAAAACCTTTCCCTACATTTTTATTATATCTTATTATTTTTTTTTTCAAATTTTTTGATTTTATAAAATTCATTCTTTTTAATATAGTTATAGTTTCATCTGTACTTCCATCATCAACAAAAATTATTTCAATTTTGTTTTTTTTAAATTTTTTTATAAATTTGTTAAGAATAGTAATTGTTTTTTTTAATCTTTTTTCTTCGTTATATAAGGGTATAATTATAGATAGGCTGATCATTTAATTTATATTAATATATTAGTTTTTTACTTTGATAAATTAAATGATTAAATATTTGGTTGCGGGGGACGGATTTGAACCGCCGACCTTCAGGTTATGAGCCTGACGAGCTACCAGACTGCTCCACCCCGCGATATACTTAAATTCTATTTCTAAGTTTATTAAGCTTCTTTACTCTTTTAATATTTTCTTGAAGAATTCTCTTTTTTTTCTCTGAAGGCTTTTCATAAGTATTTTTTAGTTTGATTACTTTAAAGAAACCATCTCTTTGAAGTTTTCTTTTTAAAACCCTAAGTGCCTGTTCAACATTGTTATCTTTTACATCTATTTTAATAACTACCTCCAGAAAAATGAGTAGATAGCACTTTTATTTTTTCATGTCTATTATTTTTATTCATTTCAATTTAATTATTTTGTTTTTGTTTAAGCTTTTCTTTCAATTTATTTTCTCTTTTTATTCTTCTTTCTGCTTTTTCAATAGCTTCTGTTAAATCCTTTTGTGAAAATAAATTAAGAGCTACAGGATCTTTTGCATTTAAATTGTTATAATTCCAGTAATTTTTATTTCTTATTGAAGTGACGGAGTTTTTAGTTATTCCTACTAGTTTTGCAATTTGAGAGTCTTTCAATTTCTCATGATTCTTAATTAACCATAAAGCTGAATCAGGTTTATCTTGTCTTTTAGAAAGAGGTATATATTTTTTAATTTTTTTTTCCGTATTGGATATTTCAATATCAATACCTTTAATTTCTAAAGGTCTGTTTTCATCTTTTGATGAAAGCTCAATTTCATCTCTAGAAAGCTGTCCTGAAATTAAAGGGTTATATGCTTTTATTCCTTTTGCAACCTCACCGTCAGCTATACCCTGAACTTCAACTTCATGAAGTTTACAGAAATCTGCAATTTGTTTAAATGTTAAAGTTGTGTTTTCTACAAGCCATACAGCAGTTGCCATTGGCATTAATGGTGCTTTAGACATCTTAATTTTTATTTGATTTAAAATTTTGAAATTTTTTATTAAATTTACTGATCCGACCTTTATCCATAAGTTTTTGTTTTCCACCAGTCCATGCTGAATGAGATTTTGGATCAATCTCAAGTTTTAATAAATCACCTTCAGCTCCCCAAGTAGATTTTGTTTCAAACTGAGATCCATCAGTCATCTCAACCTTTATTTTATGGTAGTTAGGGTGTATGTTTTTTTTCATGGAAAGACTTATAGCAAAAGATTTTTTTAAAACAATTAAAAGTTATCTAATTTTTTAACTAATTTTGTACTTATATAAGCATTGGATGCAATAAGTTTTATATTTTTTGTTGTTGAAAGGTCAATTTCGTTAGTGACTCCTCCTGCTTCATTCACTAAAATTAAACCTGCAGCTATATCCCAAATATTTAAATTGTGTTGAAAATAACCATCATATCTTCCAGCCGCAACATAAGCTAAGTTTAAAGCAGCACAACCAGACTTTCTATAGAGAAAATCAGGTTTATTTTTCACTTCACCTTCCGTAACAAATAAACATTCATCGATATTATTTCTTTTTGAAACTCTTATTCTTTGATTATTAAAAAAAGCACCATTATTTTTTTCAGCATAAAACATTTCATTTTTAATTGGATCAAAAATTAGACCAGTGGTAATTTCACCATGTGATTTTAAAGCTAATGATATTGCAAAGTGGGGTATTCCATGTAAAAAATTTATTGTTCCATCAATTGGATCCAGAATCCATGTATTACTTTTGTCTTTATTAATTTTTATACCATTTTCTTCAGTGATAAATGAATAATTTGGCCTTGCTTTTTTAAGCTCTTCAATAATTATTTTTTCAGCTTTTAAATCTGCATTAGTAACAAAATCTTTTGGTCCTTTTTTTGAGACTTGTAATTTTTCTATTTCACCAAAATCTCTTATCAGTAATTTAGAAGCTTTTTCACTTGCTTTAATCATTATATTTAAATTTGCTGATATAGAGTTCATGATATTAAATTTTTTTTATATATTCTAAATTTCTTGTATCAATTAGTATGCTGTCTCCTGACTCAATAAAAGGAGGAACTTGAATATTAAGTCCATTTTCTAAAATAGCTGGTTTATATGACGATGAAACAGTTTGGCCTTTTAACGCAGCATCTGTTGTGTCTATTTTACAGGTAACTTGGTTTGGTAATTCTATCGTAATAGGATTATCATTAAAAAAACTTATATTTACCTCAAGATTTTCTGTTAACAGTTTACCCTTTTCACCGACCATATCCTTTTTAATTTGGATCTGATCAAATGATTTTGGGTTTATGAAAAAATAATTATTTTCATCTTGATAAGAATAATTGAAGCTTATTTCATCTAAAGAAGCTTTTTCTACTGACTCACTTGATCTAAATCTTTCATTTAATTTTGTATTTTTGTTGACACTTTTCATTTCAACTTGAGCAAAAGCACCACCCTTACCAGGCTTAACGTGTTGGGTCTTTAAAACTTGCCACAAGTCATCTTTATATTCTAGCAGCATACCAACTCTTATTTCACTTGCATTTATTTTCATTTTAATTTTTTTATAGCTTCTATTGGTTTTAATTTTTTATTTTTCCAAATGTAGCTTGAGATAGCTAAAAAGTTAGCTTTATTCAACAAAAGTTTTTTATAGTTATTAGAGTTGATACCACCAATAGCAACTATAGGAGTATTTGTTAACTTTTTAACTTTTTTTAATAAACCAATTGATGCTCTATATTTTACTTTTTTTGTTTTTGATAAATTAAAAGCACCAAAAGCTAAATAATCAGCTTTGTTTTTAATAGCAATTTTTGCCAAACTAATTGAGTTGTGACAGGTAATTCCAATAATTTTTTTACCAATTAACTTTCTCGCGGTAATTATATTTGTATCTTTTTGACCTAAGTGACAACCATCAGCATTAATTTTTTTTGCTAGATTAGCATCATCATTAATCAAAAATTTAACATTGAATTTTTTACATATCTTTTGAATTTTTTTTCCAATTATTAATTTATTTCTATAGTTTTCTTTTTTTAATCTAAGCTGGAAAAAACTTACTTTTCCTTTTTTTAAAACTTGAATTAAATCTCGAAAAAAAGATTTATTAATTTTTGTAGGTGAGATGAGATAAATAAATTTTTTTTTATTAAATCTCAAGTTTTTTAGACCATTTCCCTTGAGCTGCTAAAGTATTCATTTTTGCTCTATGATTAAATACTTTTTGAGTACCTTCAATATTTTGAATATTTTTTGACCAAAATTTTAAGGCACTTTGCTGTAGTGCTCGTCCATAAGAAAAACTCAAAATAAAATTTGAGTTGTTAATTTTATTTAATAAATTTAAATTTTCTGTTGCCTCTAGCTCAGACTGTCCACCAGATAAAAAGGCTATTCCAGGCACCTCTGAAGGTACTGAGTTTATTAAACAATCTAAAGTTAATTTTGCAACTTCTTCGTTAGAAATTTTTTCTTTTGATTTGTTCCCAGCTAAAATCATATTGGGTTTTAATATAATTCCTTTTAAATCAACCTTGTGTAAAATAAGCTCTTCAAAACATTTTTTGATAACTTCGGATGTTTTTTGATAACAAACTTTCGCTGAATGGTCTCCATCCATTAATACTTCTGGCTCAACAATTGGTACCATATTACACTCCTGAACTAACGCTGAGTACCTAGCTAAAGCGTGTGCATTAGACTCTATAGATAGTCTACTTGGAAAATTTTTTGATATATTATAAACACCTCTCCATTTTGTAAACTTTGCACCAAGCTTATAATATTCTTTTAACCTTTCCCTTAAACCATCCAAGCCTTCTGTAATTTTTTCATCTTTTGAACCTGCTAAAGTTTTTGCACCTGTATCAACTTTTATACCTGGAGCAGAACCCATTTTTGAAATTAATTCTGGTATATTATTTTTTTTGGATGTTTCTTGTTTAATTGTTTCATCATATAAAATTACACCTCCTATACATTCAGTCATGCTTGATGAACTAAACAAGGTTTCTCTAAATAATAATCTGTTCTCTGGAGTAGAGGAAACATTTACACTCTCTAATCTTTTTGTCATTGTTCCAGTGCTTTCGTCAGCAGCTAGAATACCTTTTCCTTTTTCTAAAATTTTAATTGCTATGTTATTTAGTTCTGACATGTTAGTTTAAAGCTTTTATACCAGGAAGTTCTTTTCCTTCAAGGTATTCTAAAAATGCACCACCAGCAGTTGAAACAAAATTAAAATCTTCAATGGCATTCACTTGATTTATTAAAGCTACTGTGTCTCCACCGCCAGCAACAGAGAAAATTGATTTATCTTTATTTTTTTTTATAATTGTTTTTGCTATTTCATAACTTCCATTTGCAAAATTTGGATTCTCGAAATAACCTGCAGGACCATTCCACAGAACAGTTTTGCTATTTTCAATAATAACTTTAATTTTGTTTATTGTTTTTGGTCCAATATCTAAGATTAAGTCATTATCAGTTATGTCATCTATTTCTTTTATTTGTGACTTATCATTAATATTTTTCCCAACTAAAACATCCTCTGGATAAGTTATTATACAAGAATACTTATTAGAGGTTTTAAAAATTTCATTAATAATCATTTCACAGTTTTCTTCTTTTATCGATTTCCCTATTTGTTTTCCTTTGTGGAGAAGAATATTGTTGGCCATTCCTCCTACAATGATAATATTATCAAATTTAGGTATTAAATTTTTTATAACTCCAATTTTAGTTGAAATTTTTGACCCTCCAATAATACAAGTAACTGGTTTTTTAATTTCTGTAGTAACTTTTTTTAATGCGTTTATTTCAGTTTCTAATTGTAACCCAGCGAACGAGGGTAAAAATTCTGTAATTTTACAAATAGATGCGTGAGCTCTATGTGAACAAGAAAATGCGTCATTAACAAATAGGTCTGCAAGCCCAGCTAAATGTTTAGAGAAATTTAAGTCATTTTTTTCTTCTTCTTCATAAAATCTAATATTTTCTAAAAAAACTATCTGGTCTTGAGGGTCTTTAAATAAATCTCCTTTTTTTAATTTGAAAATATCTTGATTTATAATTTTGATTTTTCTTTTAATCTTTTTTTCTAAACTTTCGCAAATCGGTTTAAGGGAAAGTTTTTTGTCTACCTTTCCTTTAGGCCGTCCAATGTGAGAAATTACAATAATCTTTGAATCTTTTTTTAATAAAAATTCAATTATTGGTATGATTTTATTAATTCTTGTTTGATCTGTAATTATTCCATTTTTTAATGGAACATTTAAATCTAATCTTAATAAAACTTTCTTTTGATTAAGATTTTCATGGTCTTTAATATTTTTCATTAAGAAATTTTATGAAGATATTCTGCAACATCACACATTCTATTCGAAAAACCCCATTCATTATCGTACCAAGCAGATATTTTACCCATTTTTTTACCCACTACGTTTGTCAAACTTGCATCAACAATTGATGAAGCAGGATCATGATTGAAATCAATAGACACAAGTTTTTCTTTAGTTATTTTTAGAATTTTGTTTTTTTTACTAAAATTTTTAAATGCCAAATTAATTTTATCAATACTTAAATCTTTTTTTGCAGTAAATACTAGTTCAATTAAAGAAACATTTGGAGTAGGCACTCTCATTGCTACACCTTCTAATTTCCCTTTAAGAGATGGTATAATTTCACCAATTGCTTTAGACGCACCAGTTGAAGTTGGCACAATAGACTGGCTGGCTGATCTAGCCCTTCTTGGATCTTTATGAGAATTATCTAAAATTCTTTGATCGCTTGTGAAAGCATGGATTGTAGTCATAAAGCCTTTTTCAATTTCAAAACTTTTATTTAAAACATGAGCCACAGGTGCAAGACAATTTGTTGTACATGATGCAGCAGAAATGATTTTATCACTTTTTTTTAATTCAGACTCATTAACACCAAATACAATAGTTTTGTCAGCATTTTTACATGGAGCTGAAACAATAACTTTTTTTGCCCCATTTTTTAGATGAGGTATTAGTTTATCTTTAGAATTAAATTTACCTGTACATTCAAAAACATAATCAACATTATGTTTACTCCAATTAATATTATTTAAATTAGTCTCTTGACTAAAAGTAATTTTATTTTTGTTAATAATTAGATGTTTATCATCATGATCTATTTGAGCATTAAATTTTCCATGAATAGAGTCATATTTTAAAAGAGTTGAACAAGCTTCAGAACTTGTTCTATTATTTATGTGTTTTATTTCTATATTTTTGTAATTGTTTTCAATTATAGATCGAATAATCATTCTTCCTATTCTACCCATTCCATTAATTCCAACTTTTATCTTCATAATTTTTCTTTAATTTTCTTAATTATATTTTCTGAATTAATTTCAAAATAATTATAAATCTCTTTATAAGGTGCGCTTTTACCAAAATCATCAATTCCAAAATTTAACCCATCAACGCCTGTGTATTTTTTCCAATAATGAGTTTCAGAAGCCTCTATAGAAACAACAAGTTTTGACTCATTTAATATCTTATTTTTATAGCCTTCACTTTGTTGATCAAATATTTTTTGACAAGGCATTGATATTATTTTTGAATAAATGCCATCTGTGGCTAATTTATGACTTATATCGCACGCTAGACTAGTTTCAGATCCAGTTGAGATAATTGTTACACTTATATTGTCACCAGTTCTTAAAACTTCATAAGCCCCAGAAGATGATTCATTTTTGGAAGAATTTTTTAATCTTACTGGATTAATTCCTTGTCTGGTTAAAGCTATGACGCTTGGAGTGTCTTTACTTTCAAGTGCCAATTGCCAACATTCAAAAGTTTCAATAAGATCTGAGGGTCTAAAGACATTCAAATTTGGAATTGACCTTAGACTTGTTAATTGTTCTATCGGCTGATGAGTAGGTCCATCTTCACCCAAACCAATTGAGTCATGAGTGAATATATATATTACCCTCTGCTTCATCATTGCAGCTAATCTTATTGAAGGTTTACAATAATCACTGAATATTAAAAAAGTTCCGCCATAAGGAATTAAGTTACTATGCAGTGCAATCCCATTCATTATACCACACATAGCATGTTCTCTAACTCCATAATGAATATAGTTTCCTGAAAAATTACCTGGTTTAATGATTTTATGATTTTTTGTTTTTGTATTATTTGAACCAGCTAAATCAGCTGAACCACCAATCAAATTTGGTAATTTAGATACAATATCTAAAAACATTTCAGAGGTTTTTCTTGTAGCAATCGGTTTTAAATTTTTTAGATATTCATTTTTTGTTTTTTCAATTAAGTTTCTTTGAATATTTAAATTATTATTTAAAATTTTTTTAAATTTGCTTTTATGCTTTTTAGCTTTTTGCTCAGCTTTTTTTCCAATTTTTCTCCATTCATTTAATAAATTATTTGGAATTTGAAAAGGTTCAAAATTCCATTTTAATTTTTTTCTTACTAATTTAATTTCTTCCTCACCTAAAGGGCTGCCATGTGATGATTCCTTGCCTCCTTTGTTAGGAGATCCGTAACCAATCGTTGTTTTGCAAGAAATTGCAATAGGTCTTTTAGATTTTTGAGCTTTATTTAATGCTATTGAAATTTCTTTGTAATTGTGACCATTTATTTTTAAATAATTCCAACCATAACTTTTAAACCTTTTTTCATGATCATCAGAAACGGCCAGACTTGTAGGACCATCAATAGAAATAGAATTATTATCAAAAAGTAGAATTAAATTTTTTAATTTTAAATGTCCGGCTAAACTTAATGCCTCATGACTTATACCTTCCATTAAACATCCATCACCTGCTAAGACATAAGTTTTATGATTAATTTTTTTTTTTCCTAACCTATTTTTAAGAATTTCTTCTGAGATTGCAAAACCAACAGCATTAGAAATTCCTTGTCCTAAAGGACCAGTTGTAGTTTCAATGCCAGAATTGTAATGGTACTCAGGATGACCTGCACATATTGAATTAAGTTGCCTAAAATTTTTTATATCTCCTAAAGAAACACTATTGTATCCAGTTAGATAAAGGAGAGAGTAAAGTAGCATTGAGCCATGTCCAGCAGAAAGAACAAATCTATCTCTATTTATCCAGTTTGGATTTTTTGGGTTATAATTTAAAAAGTCCTTAAAAAGAACTGTAGCCACATCTGCCATACCCATTGGCATACCTGGATGGCCTGAGTTTGCTTTCTGCACAGCATCAATTGACAAAAATCTGATGCAATTAGCTAATTCCCTGTATTGTTTACTCAAAATTATCCTGTCTAGACTAAGAAGATTCTATTTAATATTATAAATATATATATATGAATTCTGTGATCGAAAAAGAAAAAAAATTAAATGAAGCGTTAACAAAATTAAAAAAATTAAATCTAAAAAACCCTGATATAAAAAAAAATATAGAAAATTTAAGTGAACAAAAAAATCAATTAGAAATTGAAAAACAAGAATTAGAGGAAAAATATAAAAATTTAATCGAAGATTATAACAACTTAAGCAAAAAGTTTGATGAATTTCAGAATAAGGAAAAAATAGAACAAAAAAAACAAATAGAGTTTTCAGAAAAAATTGATGAATTAAATCAGGAAACAGATATTCTACTAGATGAAATTGATAAATGGCAAACGTAAGTATTAAATTCAATGGAAAAGAATTTCTTCTATCTTGTGATGACGGGCAAGAGGAACACTTAGAAGAATTACTAATACAGATAAATCAAAAATTTAATGATTTAAAAAATAATTTGGGCAATTTAGGAGAAAATAAGCTTTTATTAATTACAGCTGTTAAAGTAATGGATGAATATTATGAAACAAAAAAAAAAGTTGAACAAAAAAAGTCCGAGTTAAAAGAACTTTCTGATAAATTTAAAGAACTTAAATCTCTGATCTATGATTATAGAGATAAAAAAGAAAATGAGATACTTGATCTGAAAGATGAGCATAAAATATTAAAAAATGAAATAGATACAAATAAAAAAAACTTTGAGAAATTAATTGATGAGGCTGCAGATCAAATTTCAAGTTTTGTTGACAAAGCTAATTTAGAAAATCTATCTAAATAAATTACCGTGAATAAGCATGAATTAAGAAAAAAAATACTAAAAACTAGAAAAAAAAATTACTTTAAAGCGAATTTATTAAACTTTTCATCAATATTAAAGATTTTAAAAAAAGAGAAATTTAAAGGAAAAATTATAGGAGGATATTTTCCTTATAATTATGAAGTTGACATAATAAATATCTTAAGAAAATTTGAGCAAAATAATTTTATTATTTCTTTGCCAAGAATCAAAAAAAATTTCCAAATGGATTTTTACCAATGGTCTCTTAAAGATCCTTTAAAAATAAATAATTATGGTATTCCAGAACCAGTTTCAGATAAAGTATTATCACCTGATATGTTATTAATCCCATTAGTTGCCTTTGATAAAAATTTAAATAGACTTGGATATGGAGGAGGATTTTACGATAGATATATCAGTAAAATAAATAAAAATAATAAAATTATAAAAATTGGAATAGCATATTCATTTCAAAAGGTAAAAAAAATACCGATTAATAAATTTGATATAAAACTAAATTTTATAATTACAGAAAAAAGTAAATGAGAATATTATTTTTAGGAGATGTAGTTGGAGCTTCAGGTTGTTTGAAACTTACAAAAAATCTTTTGGAGCAAACTAAAAAAAATAAAATTGATTTTGTAATAGTAAATGGTGAAAATGCAGCTGAAGCAGGCGTCGGGTTAACCAAAGAAATTTGTGAGAATTTTTTTAGATGTGGAGTGAATGTGATCACAACAGGCAATCATGTATGGGATCAAAAAGATATAATGAATTTTATTGATAAAGAAAATCGACTTTTAAGACCTAAAAACTTATTTGAACCTGCTCCAGGCAAAGGGTTTGAGATTTTTATTACTGAAAAAGATATAAAGATTGGTGTTTTAAATTTAATGGGAAATGTTTTTATGAAAAAATGTGATGATGTTTTTGAAAGTGCTCAAAAATTTATTAATGACCATAAATTAAAAGAGGATTATGATTTTCTTATAGTTGATTTTCATGGTGAAATCACAAGTGAAAAAAATGCAATAGGATACTTGTTTGATGGAAAGGCAACATTAGTAGTTGGTACTCATACTCACATCCCAACCAATGATGCTAGAATTTTAAATAACGGAACTGGTTATCAAACGGATGCAGGAATGTGTGGAGATTATGATTCTGTAATAGGTATGGATAAAGATAATTCTTTAAATAGATTTATGAAAAAAAAATCTTCAAAACATTTTCCAGCAAATGGAGAAGCCACTTTAAGTGGAGTAATAGTAGATTGTAACTTAGAAACTGGTTTAGCAAATCAAATAGAGAGTTATATTTTTGGAAACCAGTTAAAAAAAACTTTATAATATTATAATATATGGCGGGACATTCACACTGGGCAGGTATTAAACATAAAAAAGGTAAAGCTGACAAACAGAGGTCAAAAATTTTTTCAAAATTGTCTAAAGAAATTACTGTTGCAGCAAAACTTGGAGATAAAGATCCATCAATGAATCCTAGATTAAGATCTGCAATCCAAGCTGCAAGATCTGCAAATATGCCTAAAGATAATATAGAAAGAGCTATAGATAAATCAACTTTGAATACTGAGCTGAATTTTGAAAATTTAAGATATGAAGGGTTTGGACCTGAAAAGGTTGCAATTATAATTGAAACTTTAACGGACAATAAGAATAGGACAGCATCTAATATTAGAACTATTTTTCAAAAAGCTGGTGGTAGCCTAGGTACCCAGGGTTCTGCATCACATAACTTTAATCAATTAGGAATAATTAAAATTGATAAAAATGAGTTAACAGAGGAAGAAATATTTGAATTGGCTATTGATGCTGGAGCTGAAGAATGTAAAACAAATAATGATTTTCATGAAATACAGTGTGCTACTAATGAAATTTACAATGTAAAAAAAGAATTAGAAAAAAAAATAAATAACTTTATTTCAACTGAAATTGAATGGATACCTCTTAATAGTGTAAGAATTTTAAAAGAAAAACAAAATGAATTGATAGATTTTTTTGAAACTTTAGAGGAAGATGATGATGTACAAAATGTGTATTCGAACGCTGAGTTTGTTAAATAGATTATGTTAATTATTGGTATAGATCCCGGTATATCTGGCTCAATTTGTTTTTTTGAGGATGGTAAGATTGTAGAAGTTTTAGAAATGCCAACTATGACTGAAGGTAAGAAAAACAAAAAACAAGTTAATGGAGCACAAGTTTATAATGAAATCTCAGAAAAAATTAATAAAAAATCAAATCAAGAAGTTAGAGTAGTAATCGAAAATGTCTCAGCTATGCCAGGACAAGGTGTAACTAGTATGTTTAATTTTGGACAATCTTTTGGAATATTAAAAGGTATATGCTCTGCAATGCGATTACCAATATATTTTGTGAGACCAGCTAAATGGAAAAAATATTATAATTTAATAAATTCTGAAAAAGATGCGAGCAGGACTAGAGCAATTGAAATATTTCCCTATTTTTCCTCACAATTATCAAAAAAAAAGGACTCTAACAAAGCCGATGCTATTTTAATTGCAAGTTTTTATTATGAAACTTACAAAATAGAGGATTAATCTTTAATCTATAAAGTCAAAATCATGACACATTTAAGTGTGAGAAGAACTCATGGAAGCTGATATTTCGACTCAAGCTGTAGGTCTTGCCTCAAGTGCTGATTTTTCTTTAATGAATCTTTTTATAAGAGCTGACATAATAGTGAAATCAGTAATAATTATGCTTATTGCATGCTCAATTTATTCTTGGGCTGTAATAATAGAGAAATTTAGATTGTTTAAAAAAATAAATGAAACTTCACAAGAATTTGAAACGAAATTTTGGAATTCAAAATCTGCTGAAACATTTTACAATAATCTTCCAGCAAATATTGAAGATCCAATGGCTTTAGTTTTCAAGGATGCTATGCAAAGTTTATTAAAAAGAAAATCAAAAAGTGATCTCAACAATAGAATTACAACTTTGCTTGAAACTGGAATTGAAAAACAAATGACTAAAATTAGCAAGGGTTTTACTTTTTTAGCAACAGTAGGTTCTACTGCTCCTTTTATTGGTTTATTTGGAACGGTATGGGGCATTATGAATTCATTTCAATCAATTGCAATCTCAAGAAATACAAGTCTCGCAATTGTTGCTCCAGGTATAGCCGAAGCACTTTTTGCAACTGCATTAGGTTTACTAGCTGCAATTCCCGCAGTAGTTGCTTATAATAAATTCAATAATGACTCTATAAAGTATTCACAAAAGTTAGAAAATTTTTCAAAAAGATTTTTAACTATAATTTAAAATGGCTTTTAAATTAAATCGTTCATCTAGAGAACCTATGAGTGAGATTAATGTAACTCCATTTGTGGACGTAATGTTAGTACTTTTAATAATTTTTATGGTCACAGCTCCATTATTGACAGTTGGTGTTCAAGTTGATTTACCTGAAAGCTCAGCAGATTCTTTGCCAGAAGAAACTGAACCTCTTACTTTGACAATTAATTCAAAAGGAGAAATATTTATACAGGAATCAAAAGTTGAATATGAAAAAATTATAGCAAAAGTGTTAGCAGTTTCAAAAAATAGAACTGATACAAGAATTTATGTAAGAGGTGACAAAACAATAAATTATGGAAGAGTATTAGAAATTATGGGTCTTTTATCTGGATCAGGTTTTACAAAAGTAGCATTGATATCTGAGCCTTACAAAGAAAGGTAGATAAAAGTGAGCAGAAGCATAATTATCTCCTCAATTTTACATATTACATTAATTATGATTACAGCAATGAGCCTACCTTTTTTGGCAAAAAAACCTATTGATCTTCCTCCGATTGTTTCAATAGAATTGATCCAAATCACGGAAAAGACAAACATTCCTTTTGCTCCCAAAGCAAAAAAAACACTTGAGAAAATTAAAGAGAAAGAGAAAAAACTTGTTTCAGAACAAGCGCCTCCAAAAAAAGTAAAAAAAATTAAACCTGATTCAGTGCCAATGCCTGAAGATGATATTAATAAAGTTGAGAAAATTAAAGAAGACAAACAAAATCCTGAAAAAATTGATAATGAGGTAAAACAAGTTTCTGAATTTGAAAAGGATGAGTTGTTTGATCCTAATAATATAGCTGCATTAATTGATAAATCAAAAATTGAAAACGCAGAAACAATTAATAAAACTGATAAAGTTACTCAAGATCAGAAAAAAAATATTGAAAATGTTGGATTGTCTTTAAGTGAAGAGGATGCATTAAAAGCACAAATATTTGGATGTTGGAGCATACCTTTAGGATTGCCTTATAATGAGAATTTACTGGTAAGAATAAAGCTTCAATTAAACCCTGATGGAACTGTATCTCAATCAGAAATATTAGATCATGCTAGAATGAATAAACCTGGTCAAGGATTTTATAAAGTTTTAGCAGAAAGTGCACTTAGAGCAATAAAACTATGCCAACCTTTAAGAGTTCCCACAACTGGTTATGAAAGATGGAAAGAACTTCAATTAAATTTTGATGCAAGAGAGATGTTAGAAGGGTAATATAAACTAGTGAAAAAATTTTTATTTTTATTTTTAATTTTAGTTTTAACAAATGAAGCTAAAGCTTTAATAGAGGTAGATATTACTAGAGGTAATTTAAATCCATTACCTATTGCAGTTTCCCCATTGTCCATAGATGATAGTTCAAAGAAAAGCTTTGAAAAAATTCTTAAGAAGAAGAATATAGGATCTGAAATTTCATTGATTGTAGAAAAAAATTTGAAAACATCTGGGCTTTTTAATCCATTAAATAAAGATGCTTTTCTTCAAGCATCAGATATCGCACATTTAAAACCTCGATTTGAAGATTGGAATTTAATTAAAGCACAAGCTTTAATAACTGGAAAAGTAAATTATGTTGATGAAAAATTAAGAGTTGAATTTAGATTGTGGGATGTGCTTGCAGGAAAAGAAATGATGGCTCTTGCATTTACAACGGTACCAAATAACTGGAGGCGGGTAGGTCATATTATAACTGATAAAGTTTATGAACGCTTAACTGGTGAAAAAGGTTATTTTGATACAAGAATAATTTATGTAGCTGAGGAAGGTCCAAAAACAAGAAGAATAAAAAAACTTGCAATAATGGATCAGGATGGAGCAAACAATAAATTTTTAACCCTAGGAAACGAACTTGTTTTAACACCAAGATTTAATCCTACAAGTCAGATGGTTACATATTTATCTTATTTCAGAAATTTACCAAGAGTGTATCTTTTAGATATTGAAACTGGTATGCAGGAAGTTGTTGGTGATTTTCCTGGGATGACATTTGCACCTAGATTTTCTCCCGATGGTAAAAAAATAATTATGAGTTTTGCAAAAGATGGAAATTCAGATATCTATACTATGGACTTAGAAAATAGAATTGTAGAAAAAATTACAAATCATCCTTCAATTGATACTTCACCATCTTATTCACCTGATGGTAAATTTATAAGTTTCAATTCCGATAGAAGCGGATATCAGCAAATTTATATTATGAAAAGTGATGGTAGTAATGTAAAAAGAATTTCTTTTGGAAAAGGTTTGTATGGAACACCAGTTTGGTCACCAAGAGGAGACTTAATAGCATTTACAAAACTACATAAAGGAAAATTTTATATTGGGGTTATGAGAACTGATGGCTCAGGAGAAAGACTTTTAACTGAAAATTTTTATCAAGAGGCTCCTTCTTGGTCTCCTAATGGAAGGGTATTAGTTTTTTATAGAGAAACAAAAACAGATGATAAAGGTAAGGGATTTTCTGCTAAATTGTGGTCAATCGATTTAACTGGTTATAATGAGAGGTTAGTAGACACCCCAACAGATGCCTCTGACCCATCATGGTCATCTTTATTAAGTAATTAATCAATATTATCTTGATTTTTTAACTTGAAACATCTATTTAGTTGTGAAAAAGTAAGCGTTTGAAATATTGATCAAGGAGCAATAATGAAATTAAACAAAATTTTAAGAAACGGTTTTTTAATAATCGTAACATGTTTAGCACTTTCTGCGTGTGCTACATCGAAGAAATCTACAGGACAAATGCAAGGTGATGTTTACACTGGAACAGATACAGTTGAATATTTAGCTTCAGGGGTTCCTGATAGGGTTTTCTTTGCGACTAACGAGTCTGTGCTTACAACTGCATCAAGAGAAACTTTAAGAAAACAGGCTGCATGGTTAAGAAAAAATTCTGACATTACAATTGTTTTGGAAGGTCACGCTGATGAAAGAGGTACAAGAGAATATAACTTAGCATTAGGTGAAAGAAGAGCAAATGCTGCTAAAGATTACTTAATGACTTATGGAATTTCATCAGACAGAATTTCAGTTTTGAGTTATGGTAAAGAAAGACCAGTAGACTCTGGATCAAATCCATTAGCTTGGTCTAAAAACAGAAGATCTGTTACTGTAAAAGCAAATTAAATTTTAAATTTAAAAGACCCTTAAAATCAAGAATATTTTAAGGGTCTTTTTTTTGCCATTATTTTAATCATAAACTAAACTATGAGATCCGTATTCAAGATTTTAAAAATAGAATTTATTTTCTTGATTGTAACTATTTCAATTTCTAATTCATTTGCTGACAATCATAATATTTACGAAACATTAGAGAAGATTCAAAAAGATATTAAAACTTTAGAAAAAGCTGTCTATTCGGGCAACATTGAAATAAATAATGAAAATTCAAGTAATGTTAGTTTAAATGACAGCAATAGTTCCGAAGATGTTTTGACAAGACATTTGTTAAAACTTTCAGAAATTGAAAATCAATTTCAAAAACTAACAAATAAGTTTGAAGAAATTAATTTTAAATTAGATAAATTATCAAATAGGCTATCAAAAGTTCAAGCAGATAACCAAATTAGATTTCAACAATTAGAAACTGGTATGCCTATGGAAGAAAATTCAAAAAAAATTACAAAAAAAATTGATGAGAATAATGAATTATTACCTGGAAGTTCTAAACCACAAGACTTAGGATCAATTTCTTACAAAGATACGGCTACAGAGGACAAATCACAAAAAACACAATCTATAGATACTACCGCTACAATTGTGACAGAAACTTTTCAAACAGAAGAAAAAATTTTACCAAATGAGTCACCTGATAAACAATATGAATTTGCAACAAGTTTTCTTAAAGTTGGAGATTATTCAACTGCTGAAAGAGCATTTAGAGAATTCGTAAATACTAATCCAGAACATAAATTGGCAGGTAACGCTCAATATTGGTATGCAGAAACATTTAGGATTAGACAATTATATACTGATGCAGCATCAGCATATTTAGAAGGATATCAAAAATACCCAAAGGGTGAAAAAGCTCCTATAAATTTACTGAAGCTTGGTGTATCCATGGTTCAAATTGGTGAAAAAGATCAAGGTTGTAAAATGATAAATGGAGTAGAAAAACAATATCCAAAAGCAAATCAATCTGTGATCCAAAAAGCTAAATATGAGTCTCAAAAATTCGAATGTAAAAATCAAAATTCCTAAACTTTTAATAGATAAGTTAAATGAAAAAAAGATTAATAGAATCTATAAAAATTTTGAAAGTTCTTTAAATATTAAAGAAAGTTTTATTGTGGCTGTTTCAGGAGGGCCAGATAGTTTAGCATTAGCATTTTTATCAAAAATATACTCAATAAAGAAAAAAATAGTCTCAAAATTTTTCATTATTGATCATAAATTAAGAACTGAGTCTTCCAAAGAGGCCAAAACTGTTAAAGAAGTTTTGAGAAGATTTTCTATTCAAGCAGAAATTTTAAGTTGGCATGGATCAAAGCCAACCAGCAACATTCAATCAATTGCTAGAAATAATAGATATGAGTTATTATTTAATAAATGTAAAAAATTAAAGATAAAAAATATTCTTTTAGGACATCATAGAGACGATTTATTTGAGAATTTTTTTATAAGATTATCAAGAGGAAGTGGATTAAAAGGTTTAATTTCTCTGGATAAAA
Organism: uncultured Pelagibacteraceae bacterium; assembly: GCA_902604605.1. GTDB lineage: Bacteria > Pseudomonadota > Alphaproteobacteria > Pelagibacterales > Pelagibacteraceae > Pelagibacter. The sequence goes on from CACKZI010000001.1 coordinate 116,308, forward strand.
AAACAACATTTAGAAATTTTTATTTATTAAGACCACTTTTGGATCAAAAAAAAGAGGATTTAATTTATCTTTCAAAAAAAGTTTTTAATTTTTATGTGCAGGATCCCTCTAATCAAAATGAAAAATTTCAAAGAATAAAAATTAGAAAGATCATTGAGGAACTTAGAAGAAATGGTTTTGATGATGAAAATTTTTCTAAAACAATAAAAAATTTAAAATACTCAAATAAAGTGGTGATTTTTTATGTTGATGAGAATATAAAAAAAAATGCTTTTTTTTCACTCAAAAATAATCGTTTTGTTTTAAATAATGATTTTTTTAAACAACCCTATGAAGTAGTTTTTAGAAGCCTTTCTTATTGTTTAAAAACTATAAGTAGAAAATATTACTCTGTGAGAGGTAAAAAACTTGATGCTATTTTGATAAAAATTAAAAATAACAAGTTTTCCAAGGAAACTTTAGGTGGTTGCATCATTGAAAAGGTAAAACACAGCATAATTATTTCAAAAGAACATTAATAAAGTGTAAATAGACCAAAATTGCCACTTGTTAAATTTATAATAATTCTTATTTTATACCTATGAATTTAAAAAATATGGCTATGTGGGCAATTATAGTTTTTTTAACTATAGGTCTTTACAATATGTTTAAAAATCCTCAGGCAAATACAAGAAGTACAAATCAGGTTATATTTTCGGAATTTTTAACTTCCGTAGATAATGGTGAGGTATTAAAAGTAGAAATACAAGGTAATAACATTAAAGGTAAGTATTCTAATGGCAATAGTTTTACTACTTATGCACCCAATGATCCAAACTTAATTGAAAAACTTTCGGATAAAGGTGTAAGTATTTCAGCTGCACCTTTAGATGAAAAAATGCCATCCCTTTTTGGTGTCTTACTCTCTTGGTTCCCAATGTTGTTATTAATTGCTGTTTGGATTTTTTTTATGAGACAAATGCAAGGCGGCAAAGGTGGTGCAATGGGTTTTGGAAGATCCAAAGCTAAAATGATGAATGAACTAAAAGGTAAAGTTACTTTTAACGATGTTGCTGGAGTAGAGGAGGCAAAAGAAGAAGTTGAAGAGATAGTAGAATTTTTAAAAGATCCTAGAAAGTTTAGCCGACTTGGAGGAAAAATTCCTAGAGGTGCATTATTGGTTGGACCTCCGGGTACAGGAAAAACGTTACTTGCTAGAGCTATAGCTGGAGAAGCAGGTGTGCCTTTCTTCACTATCTCTGGTTCAGATTTTGTTGAAATGTTTGTTGGGGTCGGAGCTTCAAGAGTTAGAGATATGTTTGAGCAAGGTAAAAAAAATTCACCATGTATTATTTTTATTGATGAGATTGATGCAGTAGGAAGAAGTAGAGGAGCTGGTCTTGGAGGTGGAAATGACGAGAGAGAACAAACACTTAATCAATTATTAGTTGAGATGGATGGATTTGATACTAATGAAGGTGTTATAATTATTGCTGCTACAAATAGACCAGATGTTTTGGACCCTGCTTTATTAAGACCAGGTAGATTTGATAGACAGGTTGTAGTTTCAAATCCTGATATAATAGGTAGAGAACAAATTTTAAAGGTTCATGTTAAAAAAATCAAAATGGCTCCTGACGTTAATTTAAGAATAATAGCCAGAGGAACACCTGGATTTTCAGGAGCGGACTTAGCAAATTTAGTTAATGAAGCAGCTTTATTAGCAGCTAGAAAAAATAAAAGAATTGTAACTTTAAATGAATTTGAAGAAGCAAAAGACAAAGTAATGATGGGCTCAGAAAGAAGATCTATGGTTATGACCGAGGAAGAAAAAACTTTAACAGCCTATCACGAAGCTGGTCACGCAATAGTTACAATTAATGAGAGTGCGGCTTATCCAATACATAAAGCAACAATTATACCAAGAGGTAGGGCACTTGGAATGGTAATGCAATTACCAGAAAGAGATGAATTATCTCAAACAAGAGAACAACTTCATGCTCAATTAGCAATAGCAATGGGGGGAAGAGTGGCAGAAGAAATAATATTTGGAGATGACAAAGTAACTACCGGTGCTGCAAGTGATATTGAGCAGGCAACAAAACGTGCAAGAGCGATGGTAATGAGAGCTGGATTGAGCAAGGAACTTGGACCTGTTGCTTATGGTGAAAATGAAGAAGAAGTTTTTTTAGGAAGATCTGTTGCTAGGCAACAAAATATGTCAGAAGAAACTGCAAAAAAAGTGGACGCAGAAATTAGAAAAATTGTTGATAAAGGTTATGAAAGAGCCAAAAAAGTTTTGACTGATAAAATAGATGACCTACATAAATTAGCTAAAGCTCTTTTAACATACGAGACTTTATCGGGTGAAGAAATTGAAAATTTAATTAATAAAAATATTTATCCCACAGATAAACAAGATTTAAAAATAGAAGATGACAAAGGTTCGGCTTTAAGTGCTATGGGCTTAAAACCAAAAATTGTTCACTAATCATTAATGACAAAATATTACACAAGAGCGTGTAATTTTTATTTCGGTTCAATCTCAAGAGAAAAGGTTAAAAAAAAACTTTCAATTCCTTTGCATGGAAATAATTTGATCTCTTTTGATACAATTGAGTTAATAACAAGAAAAAACATAAGAAGAATCAATATTAAAAAAATAAGTAAACTTGAAGCAATTATTAAAAAAAATATTTTAATTGATATTAAACGAATTTCTAAAAAAAAATTTTTCAAAGGTTTAAAATTTTCAAACTCTCCTGTGTTAATGGGAGTACTAAATTTGACTCCAAATAGTTTTTCTGATGGTGGAAAATATATAAAAAAAAATTTTGGAGAACAACATGCCAAAAAATTAATTAAAGATGGGTGTGGTATTTTAGATATAGGAGGTGAAGCGACAAATCCAGGATCTAATGATGTTAAGACAGAAGTTGAATGGAAAAGAATATTTCCAACTTTGTCCAAAATAAAAAAATTAAGAAGATTTATTTCGTTGGATACTAGAAAGAGTATTATAATGATGAAAGGAATAAAAAATAAAATTAATTTAATTAATGATGTTTCAGGTCTAGAATATGATCCTGAAACTATTAATGTTTTAAAAAAAACCAGTATTCCTTTCGTGATACATCACATGAAAGGTAATCCAAAAACAATGCAAAAAAATCCCAAATATAATAATGTAGTTTTAGATATTTACGATTATTTTGAAAAAAAAATTAAATACATAAAATCAAAAGGTATTAAACACAATAATATAATTTTAGATCCCGGCATAGGTTTTGGTAAAAACTTGAAACATAATATTACTTTAATAAGAAATATTTCTATTTTCCACTCTCTTGGTTTTCCTATAATGTTAGGTACTTCAAGAAAACGATTTATTAAAAGTCTGTCTGGAGTAAATGATAGCAAAGAAAGATTAGGAGGAACTATATCATCTAGTTTAATAGCAATTATGCAAGGAGTTCAAATTTTAAGAGTCCACGATGTAAATGAAATAAATCAAAGTATTCAAGTTTTTAATTCATTAAAATTTTAAAATGTCAAAAAAATATTTCGGTACTGATGGGATTAGAGGCAGAGTAAATCAAAAAAAAATAAATGGTGAAATGTTTTTTAAGTTTGGTTTAGCAGTAGGAACATATTTCAAAAATCAAAAAAAAATAAAACAAACAGCAATAATTGCAAAAGATACTAGATTGTCAGGATATACATTAGAACCTGCATTAGTATCTGGACTAACTTCATCTGGAATGCATGTTTATACACTAGGACCTTTACCCACGAATGGCCTTGCAATGTTAACAAAAAAAATGAGAGCAAATATGGGCATAATGATTACAGCTTCTCATAATCCATTTTATGATAATGGTTTAAAATTATTTGGACCAGATGGTTTGAAATTATCTGATAAAATTGAAAAAAAAATAGAAAAATTAATAGACTCTAAGATTATTAAAAATCTTTCAGAGCCCAAAACTTTAGGCAGAGTTAAAAGATTAGAAGATGCTAATGATAGATATATCAAAATTTTAAAAAATAACTTTCCAAAAAATTTTAGTCTTAACGGAATGAAAATTGCAATTGATTGTGCAAATGGAGCTGGTTACAAATCAGGACCGAAGCTTTTAAGAAGTTTAGGTGCCAAGGTTTATGAGTTTGGAACGATTCCAAATGGAATTAATATTAATGATAATTGTGGCTCAACATTTCCTAACAAAATAAAATTTTTGGTGAAAAAATATAAAACTCAAATAGGCATATCTCTAGATGGTGATGCTGATAGAATAATTATATCTGATGAAAAAGGTAATATAATAGATGGTGACCAAATTATTGCCATGTTAGCAAAAAGATGGAAAAGAAAAAAAATTTTAAGAGGAGGTGTTATAGGAACATTAATGTCTAATTATGGATTACAAGATTACTTTAAAAATCAAAAAATAAAATTTATAAGGGCTAATGTTGGAGATAGATATGTTAAGGAAAAAATGCAAAAAAATAATTTTAATTTAGGTGGCGAACAATCAGGACACATTATACTTGGTAAATTTGCTACAACTGGAGACGGATTATTGGTAGCTTTAGAAATTTTATTTTCAATGAGAAAAGGAAAAAAAGCTAGTGAATTATTCAATACATTTGAAGCAACACCGCAAATCCTAGAGAGTATTAAGGTAAAATATAAATCAGTAATTAATTCTAAGAAGTGTAGAGCTGCAATAAAAAAAACAGAGAAACTAATAAAAAATCAAGGCAGGATGCTTATAAGAAAATCAGGGACCGAGCCGAAGATTAGAATCATGGGAGAGTCTAACAATATTGCATTATTAAAAAAATGTATAAATATTGTTAAAAGATCTATTAATTAAATTGAAACTTAACTCTAAAATTCTAATAATTGCTGGTTCAGACTCTTCAGGAGGTGCAGGTATTCAGGCAGATATCAAAACTGTTACATGTCTTGGTTCATATGCACTAACTGCCATTACTGCTGTGACTGTTCAAAATACTGAGGGAGTAAAATCTGTTATACCAATATCTCCTAATGGAATTAAAGATCAAATAATTTTTTCATCAGTAGACATTAAACCTAACGCAATCAAAATCGGCATGCTACATTCTAAATCTGTTATTAAAAATGTTTTACAGTCAATAAAAAAATTAAAAATAAAAAAGATTGTATTAGATCCTGTAATGGTCGCAAAAGGAGGTGCTAAATTAATAAACAATGAAGCTATAAAAGTTTTAAGAGAAAATCTTATAAAACAAGTAAGTTTGATTACTCCTAATATTCCAGAGGCTGAAGTTTTAACAGATATTAAGATCTATAATAGAGAAGACATGATTCTTGCAGCAAAAAAATTAATTAATTTAGGTGCTAAAAATGTTTTAATTAAAGGGGGTCATTTAAATACCAAAAAAGTTGAAGATATTTTCTTAAATAGATCGGATTTTAAAATATTTTTCAGTCCAAGATACAAAACTAAGAATACTCACGGTACAGGCTGTTCATTATCAAGTGCAATTACTACTTTTTTTTCATGTGGAAAAAGTCTTAAGAAAGCTTGTGAGCTAGGAATTAAATATGTAAATCTAGCAATACTAACAAATCCAAAATATGGAAAAGGTCATGGTCCAATCAATCATTTAAATTCAATAGAAATAAAAAAATTATTTAGATAATGAAAAATATTGCAGTTGTGGGATCTCAATGGGGAGATGAAGGAAAAGGAAAAATAGTAGATTGGCTATCTGAACAGGCAGATATTGTTGTAAGATTTCAAGGCGGACATAATGCAGGACACACTTTAGTAATTGATGGGGTTACTTATAAACTTCGATTACTTCCATCAGGAATAGTTAGAAAAAATAAAATTTCTATTATCGGAAACGGAGTTGTTGTTGATCCCTGGGCTTTATTAGATGAAATAAAGGAAATTAAATTAAAAGGAGTAAATGTAAATTCTGATAATTTTATTATTTCAGAATCTGCAAATTTGATACTTCCTTTTCACCGCGAGATGGATGAAATAAGAGAAGATGCTGCAGGAAAAGGAAAAATAGGAACAACAAGAAGAGGTATAGGACCAGCTTATGAGGATAAAGTTGGAAGAAGATCTATAAGAGTTATGGATCTAAGATCAGAAAAAAACCTTGATCAAAGATTAGAGTTAGTGCTATTGCATCATAATGCCATACGAAAAGGTTTAGGTAAAAAAATTTTTGAGAAACAGCAATTAAAAAAAGATTTATTAAAAATTGCTCCTGAAATTTTACGGTTTTCTCAACCAGTTTGGTTAAAGATTGATCAATTTAAAAGACAAAAAAAAAGAATATTGTTTGAGGGAGCTCAAGGAATATTATTGGATGTTGATCATGGGACATATCCATTTGTTACTTCATCCAATACAGTCGCATCAAGTGCAGCAACAGGAACAGGTTGTGGACCAAATTCTATAAATTATGTCTTAGGAATAACCAAAGCTTACACAACAAGAGTTGGAGAAGGGCCTTTTCCGACAGAATTAAAAGACAATATCGGAGAACTTTTAGGAACTCGTGGAAAAGAATTTGGAACTGTCACAAGTCGCAAGAGAAGATGTGGATGGTTCGATGGAGTTTTAGTTAGACAAACTATGAAAATCTCAGGAATAGATGGCATTGCTCTGACAAAACTTGATGTATTGGATGAATTAGATGAGATTAAAATGTGTATTCAATATGATTTAGATGGAAAAAAAATTGATTATTTGCCAGCTGCAGTAGAAGATCAATTAAAGATTAAGCCAATTTATAAAACTTTTCCTGGATGGAAAGTATCAACTAGTGGAATAAAGAATATGGATGATCTTCCTGATAATGCGAAAAATTACATTTATGCAGTTGAGGACTTTATTGAAACTAAAATATCAAGTATTTCTACGAGTCCTGAGCGAGAAGATACAATATTGATTGAAAATCCTTTTGAAATTTAGTTAACAGGTAATAAATTTTTTGATTTAGCTAAGAGCAACATATGTTTTTGAAGTTTTTCAAAAGCTTTATTTTCAATTTGTCTAACTCTCTCTCTACTTATTTTATATTTCTTACTCAAATCCTCTAATGTAGTTGGATTATCATTAAGTCTTCTTGAATATAAAATTTCTCTCTCTCTTTCATTTAGAACTTTTATAGAATCTTTTAATAAATCCTTTCTTTGTTCCATTTCCTCATGATGAGCAAATTTAAGATCATGATCTAATTCTTTATCAACCAACCAATCTTGCCATTCATCTCCGTCTTCACCTACTTGAGCATTTAGTGAAAATTCTTTTCCAGACAATCTTCTATTCATTGAAATTACTTCTTCTTTACTCACATCAAGTTTGTTAGCAATTTCATCGACATGTTCATTTCTCAAATCACCTTCAGACTCTGGAGCTATTTGATTTTTAATTTTTTTTAAATTAAAAAATAATTTTTTTTGAGCTGTCGTTGTTCCAATTTTTACCAGACTCCATGATCTTAAAATATATTCTTGTATGGAAGCTTTGATCCACCACATTGCATAAGTTGCAAGCCTGAAACCTTTTTCAGGTTCAAATTTCTTAACTGCTTGCATTAATCCAATATTTCCCTCTGAAATCATTTCACTCACGGGTAAGCCGTACCCTTTGTATCCCATTGCAATTTTAGCTACTAATCTTAAGTGACTTGTAACAAGTTTTTCAGCAGATTTAATATTCCCTGTAGATTTCCAATTTTTTGCTAACATATATTCTTCCTCTGCATCTAGCATGGGAAATTTTTTTATTTGTTCTAAGTATGCAGATAGCCCACCCTCATTATTTAGAATTGGAAGATTACTATTAATAACTGATCTCATATGGTGATTTATCTAATTTATTTTAATTATTTTTCAATATATTATTTACCTGAATTTCTAAGCATTTTTA
>CACKZI010000002.1 GCA_902604605.1 uncultured Pelagibacteraceae bacterium
TTAATTAGAACAGGAAATACGAGGAGATTAAGTAATTTTTTATTATGGCAATTAGCTTATTCAGAAATTTTTTTTGAAAAGAAATTATGGCCAGAATTCACTGAAAAAGATTATAATAAAATAATTAAAAGATTTAAGAATATCAAAAGAAACTTTGGAAAAATTTGATGAAAAAAGAATTTGAAAAAAGAATATTAAGTTCATTGATAATAATACCGATTGCTTTATTTTTTATTATAAAAGGTTCTGTATTTTTCACTTTTTTTATATGTATGTTTTTTTTAGCCACATCATATGAGTGGATTAAAATGAATAAAAAAAACTTACTTAAATTTTTAGGAATTATTTATCTTTTATTAGCATCCTATTCTGCTCACTCTTTAAGAGAAATGTTTGATGAGTATCTTTTTTTATTTATTATTGTAATTTGTATATTTACAGATTTAGGCGGATACATATTTGGAAAAATATTTAAAGGTCCTAAATTAACAAAAATAAGTCCAAATAAAACATACTCTGGTGTTGTGGGTAGTTTTGTTTTATCAGTAATTGCATCATCAATATATTCACAATATATTTTTTCTCTAGATGATGTAGAGGCATTTTTTTTTTTAATTGATATAGAAAAATTAAATTCTTCAATTTTTATTTTGATAGTTTTATTTATTTCTGCAGTAAGTCAAATTGGTGATTTAATTATTTCTTATTTTAAACGCTTGGCTAAAATTAAAGATACTGGAAAATTATTACCAGGTCATGGAGGCTTTCTTGATAGAGCTGATGGTATAATCTTTGCAATCCCAGTTTCATATATATTATTTAATTATTTATCTTAATGAAAAAAAAAATTGTAATATTAGGATCTACCGGCTCAATTGGTCAAAATACTCTTGAGGTTATAAAAAGAGATAAAAAAAACTTTGAAATATTATTACTTTCAACTAATTCAAATATCAAAAAAATTTTTAAACAAGCTAAAGAATTTAAAGTTAAAAACATCATAGTTTCTAATCAAAAAAAATTTAAAAAATTAGAATCAAAATTCAAAAAGTCTAAAATAAATATTTATAATTCATTTGATTATATTGACAAAATTTTTAAAAATAAAAAAATTGATTACACTATGGTTGCAATATCGGGTCTTGATGGACTTAAACCAACCTTACAATTAACGAAGTACTCAAAAAATTTAGCAATTGTAAACAAGGAGTCTTTAATATGTGGATGGAATTTAATTAATAAAAATTTAATTAAATATAAAACAAGATTTATTCCAATAGATTCAGAACATTTTTCAATTTATTCTTTAATTCGAAATAAAAATATTAATTCTGTCGATAGAATTTATATTACAGCATCAGGTGGACCTTTTATAGATTTTCCCAAAAAAAAATTTGAAACGATCAAACCAGCTGATGCTTTAAAACATCCTAATTGGAAAATGGGAAAAAAAATTACAATCGACTCTGCTACTTTAATGAATAAAGTTTTCGAAGTAATTGAGGCAAAAAATATTTTTAACATTAGTTACGATAAAATTTCAATATTAACACATCCAAAATCTTATATCCATGCAATAGTAAAATTCAATAATGGTTTGAGTAAAATACTTGTACATGATCCTGATATGAAAATACCAATTTATAATTCTTTAACTTTTATTTTTAAAAAAAAAATAAAAGTTCATCCATTAAATCTAAATATTTTAAACAATTTAGATCTTAAAAAAGTTGATTTAAATAAATTTCCTTTAATTAAGATATTAAATAAACTACCTAACCACACCTCATTATTTGAAACTGTTTTGATTACAATAAACGATTTTTTAGTTTATAAATTTTTAGAGAATAAGATAAATTTTAAAAAACTTATGAGTTTGATATACAAATTTTCTAATTTAAAAGAATTTCAAAAATTTAAGAAAATTAGGCCTAAAAATGTAGATGATATTTATCGTTTAAGAAAATATGTAAGTTCCAAAATGAACTCTTTAGGTATATAAGACAATATTTTATGCATAAAATTTTATCTCACATAATAATAATATTTTTTTTACTCGTAACTAAAGCATACAGTGAAATAGTTAATGATATTAAAATTTCTGGAAATAAAAGAATATCCGATCAAACAGTATTAGTTTTAGGTGATTTAAAATTAGGAAAAAATTATAATGAATCACAATTAAATGATTCATTAAAAAAACTTTATAATTCAAATTTTTTTAGTGATATTAAAATTGATTTGGAAAATGGATTACTATTAATAAATTTAGTTGAAAATCCAATTATCGAAGACATAGAAATTTCTGGTATTAAAAATAAAACTTTTGTCGAGGATCTGTATGAAAATATGACATTAAAAGATAGAATGTCTTACTCCGAAGAAATATTAAAAAGGGATGTTGATTTAATAAAAAATATTTTAAAAACTAGTGGCTTTTATTTTGCAAACATAGATACATCTGTAGTTAGAAACGAAGAATTAAATTCAATCAGATTAAAATTAATTATTGACCAAGGAAAAAAAGCTAGAATTAAAGAAGTTGTGTTTATAGGTGACAAAAAAATAAAAGATAAAAGATTGCTTGAAGTTATTGCTTCCGAGGAACATAAATTTTGGAAATTCATTTCTAAAAAAGTTTACTTAAATGAAAGATTGATAAATTTAGATAAAAGATTATTAACAAATTATTATAAAAATTTAGGTTTTTACAAAGTTGAAGTTTTAAACTCTTTTGCTGAATTAGATAATGAGGAGAATTCTTTTAAATTAATTTTTAATATTAATGCTGGAGAAAGATATTCTTTTAAAAATTTATCTTTAAAATTACCAGATGATTATAATGAATCAGACTTTAAAAAGATTAATAAAATCTTTAAAAAATTAAGTGGTGAAAGATACTCTTTAGATGGAGTTAATTTAATTCTTAAAGAAATAGATAAAATCGCTTCAGCAAGATTATATGATTTCATAACAGCAGATGTTAGTGAGACAATTGTTGACAATAATAAAATAGATTTTGAATTTAAGATAGTTGACTCAGATAAATTTTATGTCGAAAGAATAAATGTTTTAGGTAACTATCAAACCATAGAAGAAGTAATTAGAAATAGATTTATTGTAGATGAGGGAGATCCTCTAAACGAATTATTATATAACAAATCTATCGATAATATTAAGGCATTAGGCATATTTAAAACTGTAAAATCAGAAATCAAAAATGGTTCAGAGCCCAATTTAAAAATTATTGAATTAGATGTAGAAGAAAAACCTACAGGAGAAATTTCACTTGCTGCTGGTGTTGGTACAGGTGGCTCAACCATAGGAGGAGGAATTGTCGAAAAAAACTTTCTAGGTAAAGGTGTTAATTTAAAAACTAATTTAGAAATTTCAGAGGATAGTGTAAAAGGTCAATTTATTTATTCAAAACCTAACTTTAATTATTCAGATAACACTTTATTCACTTCGTTAAAATCAACATCTAAGGATAATCTAACTGACTTTGGTTATAAAGTCTCAGAATTAGGTTTTGCCGTAGGAACAAAATTTGAACAGTATGAAAATTTATTTTTTAGTCCTGAAATTGATATAACAATTGAAGACCTGGAAACTAATTCTTCTGCTTCAAAAAATTTAAAAAAACAAGAGGGTTCTTATGAAGATTTTTATTTTAATTATGGTCTTGATTACGATAAAAGAAATTCAACTTTTAGACCATCATCTGGAAATGTAACTGCATTTTATCAAGAACTACCTATGGTCTCATCTAATAATGAGATTTCAAATACTTTTATTTTCACACAGTATAAAACAATCAATAAAGCTACTGAAATGGTTGGTAAAGCTAGTATTTATTTGAAAGCAATAAATTCATTAGATAATTCTGATGTAAGAATTTCTAAGAGAGCTCAAATTCCTTACAGTAGATTGAGAGGTTTTGAAAAAGGAAAAGTAGGACCAGTTGAAAATAACGATTATATTGGTGGAAATTATGTTTCAGCATTAAATTTTTCTACAAACTTACCAGGGATATTAAGTACAGTTGAAAATATTGATTTTTCTTATTTTATTGATGTAGCAAATGTTTGGGGAGTTGATTACGATAGTTCAATTGATGACTCTAATTCAATAAGAAGTTCAACAGGAATTGGTTTAGATTGGTTAACACCTGTTGGACCATTGAGTTTTTCTTTATCAAAACCAATAACAAAAAAATCAACTGACAAAACTGAGAGTTTCAGATTTAATTTAGGTACAACTTTTTAAAAAAAATGTTTAAAAAAATAAATTATATTTTTTTCTTTATATTAATTTTATTGATTAATAATAATGTTTTTGCACAAGATAAAATTGCATTTATAGATTTAAACTATTTATATAATAATTCTACTGCAGGAAAAAAAATAAATAATCAAATAGAGGATAAGAGAAAAAAAGTTAATTCAGAATTCCAACAAGGAAAAAAGAAAATTGATGGAAAAAAAGAAAAATTACTGTCTCAACGAAATGTTATTGAAGAAGTAGAATTTAAAAAAAAATTTGTACAATTAGAGGATGAAATTAAAGAGTTTAATATTAAAATTTCTAACAAACAAAAAGAAATATCAAAATTTAATAATAAGGCAAAAATAGAATTTTCAAATAAATTAAGATTAATCTTAGAAGATTTTTCTAAAGAAAATTCTATTGCCATGATTATTAGAAAAGAAAATTTATTGATTGGTAAAAGTAATCTTGATGTAACAAAAAATATATTAGATTTATTAAATAAAAAAGTAAAAGAAATTAAAGTAAATTAATTATGATTTTGACTAAATCAGAAATAATTGAACTTCTACCACATCGAGAGCCAATGCTCTTAATTGATGAATTAAGAGATATAAAAAAGCTTCATTCAGCTACAGCAATAATGAATGTAAAAAAAGATGGTTTTTATGTACAAGGACATTTTCCTGAAAATCCAGTTATGCCAGGTGTATTGATAGTTGAAGCCTTCGGTCAAGCTGCTGCCGCGTTAACAGCTCATGGAATTGATAAAAAGGAATATGAAAATAAATTAGTTTTTTTAATGAGTGTTGAAAAAGCTAGATTTAGAAATCCTGTAATACCAGATTGTAAATTAGAATTAAAGATTGAAGCTATCAGATCTCATGGAAGAGTATGGAAATATAAAGGTGAGGCCTTTGTGGGTGAGAAAAAAATGGCTGATGCTCAATGGTCGGCGACCATAGTAGACAGAAAATAATTAGTAATAATAGTTGATACAGAGAATATCAAAAATTTTGATAAATATTCTTTAATGCTTAATCCTTTTTTTAAAAATGTAGGTCCTTTCAATATAGAAAAATTATTACATTTAACTGATATTGAAAATAAAGAAAATTTTAAAAATGATAAAATTTACAATGTTTCTGATCTTGTAAATGCTACCAAAAAAGATTTGACTTTTTTCCATTCAAAAAATTATTCCACATTTGCATCAAATACCAAAGCATCTTACTGTATTACATTAGATAATCTTTCTCATTTTTTACCCACTTCATGTAAAAAGATTGTTGTTAAAAATGTATTATTAACAATGGCAAAAATTACAAAAGAATTTTATCCAAAATCAATTGTTGATGATTTTGATGACTCTGCAAAAGATATTTCTAAAACATCTTTTAAAAAAAAAGTAAAATTTGGAAAAAATGTTTTAGTCGGTAAAAATGTTAAAATAGGAAAAAATTGTTTAGTTGGGCATAATACAATTATTGAAAAGAATGTAGTTATTGGTTCAAATTGTTCTATTGGTTCTAATGTGATTTTAAGAAACACAATTATTAAGGACAATGTAAATATTTTAGATGGATGTGTTATAGGAAAAAAAGGTTTTGGTTTTTTTCCTAATAACAAAAAAAATGTAAGATACCCTCATATTGGAATTGTTATAATAAATGAACACTGTGAAATTGGTTGTGGTTCTACTATAGATAGAGGTTCTTTATCAAATACAATAATTGGTAAAAATACGTACTTAGATAATCAAGTACATATTGCTCACAATAATAAAATCGGAGACAATTGTATTATCGCAGGTCAAGTTGGTTTTGCTGGAAGTTCTACTTTAGGTAACAATGTAATGATCGGTGGACAAGCGGGAGTTTCAGGTCATTTAAAAGTTGGAAACAATGTTCAAATTGGAGGTGGTAGTGGTGTTATAAATGATATTCCTGACAATACTAAAGTTATGGGATATCCAGCAAAAAATTTAAGAGAATTTTTAAAAGCCAACAGATGATAGACAAAACCGCAATCATAGACCCTAAAACAAAATTAGATAAAAATGTTCAAGTAGGTCCTTATTGTGTAATAGGCCCAAATGTTGAGATTGGAGAAAACAGTGTTATTCAATCACATGTAAATATTTCTGGAAATGTAAAAATTGGTAAAGGGAATAAAATATACCCCTTTGTTTCTATTAACGACCCACAAGATTTAAAATATGATGGAGAACCAACTAATCTGGTAATTGGTGACAATAATAAGATCAGAGAATATGTAACAATAAATCCAGGAACAGTAGGTGGTGGTGGCAAAACAATAATTGGAAATAACTGTTTATTTATGATTTCATCACATATCGCACATGATTGTCAGGTAGGTAATAATGTAATAATCGCTAATAATGTTCCTTTAGGTGGTCATGCAATTATTGAAGATAATGTTGTAATAGGAGGTAACTCTGCAGTGCAACAATTCACAAGAATTGGAAAAATGGCTATGATTGGTGGAATGACAGGAGTATTACACGATGTTATTCCTTATGGATTATCAACAGGAAATAGAAATTCATTACAAGGATTAAACTTAATTGGCTTAAGAAGAGCCAAGTTTGAAAATAAAGATATATTAGGTTTAAGTGAGGCTTATAAGGAGATTTTTGCCACAAAAAATATCAATGAAAATATAAGTAAATTGAACGGTTCTTTTCAAGAAAATCCATTAGTCAAGAATGTAATTGATTTTATAACAAAGGATAAAAAAAGATCTATTTGCACACCGTTTTCGTAAAATGATAGGATTAATTTTTGGTGATACTGAATTTCCAAAGGAAATTCTAAAAACTGTCAAAAAAAGAAAAATCAAATATTTGATAATTGATTTGTCGAAATCAAAGAAGTTTAAAAAGGATAGAAAATCTTATTCAGTTTCTATAGGTCAATTTGGTAAAATCATTGATATTCTTCGGAAAAATAAATGTAAAAAAGTCTTATTTGCTGGAAAGGTAAATAAACCAAACTTTTCTAAATTGAAATTAGACTTCAAAGGTATTTATTATATTCCAAGAATTATCAAAGCATCAAAACTTGGTGATGCAGCAATACTTAAAGAAATTATTAAGATATTGGCCCAAAACAAGATCAAAACTGAAAATTCACTTAAATTTAATCCTGAACTCTCATTAAAAAAAGGTAATTATTCAAAATTTAAACCAAACAAACAAGATCAATTAGATATTAAAAAAGCAATTAAAACTTTAAATGGTTTAAGAGAATATAATTTTAGCCAAGGAGTTGTAGTTAGAAATAAAAAAGTTGTTTCTATAGAAGGTAAGGGTGGAACTAAAAAAATGCTTGAAAAGAGCAGAAGCAAAAAATTTATAAACCAAGGTGTTTTAGTCAAATTTCCTAAAAAAAAACAAGACCTAAGAATTGATCTTCCTACTATTGGATTTAAAACAATTAAACAAAGTAAAACTGCGAGATTAAAAGGTATTGTTATAAAAAGTAAACAACACGTTTTTTTAGATAAAAATAAGTGCATTAAGTTTGCTAATAAAAATAAGATATTTATCTCAGTAAAATGAAAAAGATTTTTATATTAACCGGTGAACCTTCAGGAGATAAACTTGCTTCAAAAGTTATATCTAAACTTCAAAAGAACAATCCTAATATTGAATATTCTTGTGTTGGTGGAACACATTTAAATTCATTAGGAATAAAATCTGTTTTTGATCTAAAAGAAATTACTTATATTGGTTTTACAAGTGTTTTTTTAAATATTTTCAAAATAAAAAATAAAATAAACAAAACTGTAGAAGAGATAATAAAATTTAATCCAGATATTTTATTCAGTGTAGACAGTCCTGATTTTACATTAAGGGTTGCTGAAAAAGTTAAAAAATTGAATAATAAGATTAAAACAGTTCATTATGTAGCTCCGCAAGTATGGGTATGGCGAGAGGGTAGAGTTAAAAAGTTTAAAAAATTTTTAGATCATATTTTGTTATTATTTGATTTTGAAAAAAAATATTTTGATAAAGAAAATATTCCAAATACTTTTGTAGGTCATCCTTTATTAGAACAAGAAATAAAAAATAAAATAGATATATCTAATATTGTATCAAGTGATAAAAAAATTATCTCCCTTTTTTGTGGGAGCAGATTATCTGAAGTGAATTTACTTTTACCTATCCTAATTGATTTTATTAAAATGATGAATGCAAAATTTGACAATATCACTTTTGTTTTTCACGCGACCGATGAGAACAAGAAATTAATAAGTGGAAAAATAAAATATACAAATGTTAAAAATGTTGAAGCCATTTCTGATGAAAATATTAAAAAACAAATACTAGATAATTCTATTTTTGCAGTTTCTAAATCTGGGACAGTTTCTCTAGAAATATGTAACGCAAAAGTTCCTTCTATAATTATCTATAAAATGAATTTTTTGAATTTTTTAATTGTTAAAATGTTGGTCAAAATTAAGTATGCTAATATTATCAATATTATTAATAATAAAGAAATAATTCCTGAGTTAATACAAAATGAATGTAATGCTAAAGAGATTTATAATTCAGTTGTTTACTTTTTAAAAAATCAAGAATTAATGAAAAAACAAATTATTGAATGTGAGGAAACCTTAACTAAAATCAGATCAAAAACCTCATCCTCTGATGAAGCTTCGGCTGTACTAACTAAGTTTCTTATTGGTTAATCTTTTTGTTACCTCTTCTTTTCCAAGTGAGATAATTATGTCATATATACCAGGTCCAAATTTTGAACCTATTAAAGCTATTCTTAAAGGCTGACCAACACCCTTAAAATTGGTATCGTTTGACTTAATCAACTCGTTTACTATAGGCTCTAATGTTTCTTTGCTAAGTTTATCAACACTGCCAAATTTAGCATTGAAATCGGAAATGACTTTTTTGGCCTTATCGTCAATTAACTTAATATCATCTTGATTAAAATTAACCTCATCAACTATAATAAATTGACCATTATTGAATATATCTTCCAAGGTTTTAGCTTTATTTTTTAGGAAGATAAGGGATTTTCTAATCTTATCTTTCTTATCTGATTTAATTTCACTTTTATATAATTTGCAATATTCAGTTAATTGATTGAATAAATCATTTTCATCAATATTCTTTATATAGTGCTCGTTCATTGACAAAATTCTACTCATATCTAACTTAGATGGAGATTTACCAATTCCTTCAAGATTAAAATATTTAATACTTTCATCAAGAGTAAATATTTCTTTATCTTTATAAGACCATCCTAATCTAAGAAGATAATTTCTAAGAGCATCTGGCATAATACCAATTTTAGAGTAATCATCTAACGTAGAGGCTTTATCTCTTTTTGATAGTTTCTTTCCTTCAATTGTATGTATTAAAGGTATATGAGCAAATGAAGGCAAATCCCATTTCATAGATTGATAAATTTGTATTTGTTTGAAAGTATTTATTTTATGATCATCACCTCTAATTATGTGCGTCATATTCATTTGATGATCATCAACTGATGCTGATAAGTTATATGTTGGTGTTCCATCGTTTCTTAAGATAATAAAATCTTCAATAGTGTTATTATCAATTTCAACATCACCCTGAACCAAATCTTTTAATATAGAAGTTCCATCTATTTTACTTTTAAATCGAATTACTGGCTTAATATCTTTAGGTGCATCTTCTTCTTTTTTATCTCTCCACTTCCTGTCATAGATATAAGGAATTTTTTTTTGTTTTGCCCTTTTTTTTTGTTCCTCTATTTCATCACTCGAACAAAAGCATTTGTAAGCATGACCATTTTTAAGTAATTCATTTGCAACTTTTATGTGATCTTCAATTTTTTTTGACTGTATATATTCTTCTCCATCATAATTTACACCAATCCATTTAAGAGATTTAATAATTTGATTTTTATATTCATCTTTTGATCTTTCTTTGTCTGTATCTTCTATTCTTAGATAAAAATCACCTTTTTGGTTTTTAGAATATAACCAATTAAATAAAGCTGTTCTCACACCACCAATGTGTAAAGCTCCAGTAGGGGATGGAGCAAATCTTGTTGCTACTTTTTTCATTAAAAATGTTTAGACTATTTTACTAGAAGTTTCTATATAAAGATACTAATACGCCCTGTACTTTAACTCTATCTGGGCCAAAAATTTTAGTTTCGTAGTTTTTATTCGCACTTTCAAGTGCCACAACCTTACCTTTTTTTCTTATTCTTTTTAACATTGCCTCATGCTCATCTATTAGAGCAACTACAATTTTTCCATTATCGGCTGTATCAGTTCTTTTGATAATAACAGTATCACCCTCGTGAATGCCAGCTTCTATCATTGAGTCACCTTGTACTTTTAAACCAAAATAATCACCGTTCTTTTCTAAATTACTTGGCAATGGAATTCTTGAAACTTCATTTTGAATAGCTTCAACTGGAGTTCCAGCTGCTATTTTTCCTAAAACAGGCACTTCTGCCTCATCAGACATTGGCTTTTCATCATCTAAGCCACCCTTGATAACACTAGGAGAAAAACTGTTGTAAATATCGTTTGCTGAAGCTGTTTCTGGTAATTTAATTACCTCTAGCGCTCTAGCTTTATGAGCAAGTCTTTTAATAAACCCTCTTTCCTCTAATGCACTAATTAATCTATGAATTCCTGACTTAGATTTTAGATTTAGAGACTCCTTCATTTCCTCATAAGAAGGAGATACACCTGAGTTCCTCAACTTCTTGTTGATAAATAAAAGCAGGTTTTTTTGTTTTTTTGTTAGCATAAGAACAAATATCGTACAAAATTTGTTCTATAAAAGTTCTCTACAATTCACAATAGTAAAAAAAGTTAATAAAATAGGGGGTTTTTTGACTAAAGAACTGAAAAAATAGAATTATTATCTAAATCTCTCAAAAGTGATTCACCAATTAAAAAAGTTTTAATAGAGGTTTTGCTTGAGAGTTCTAAAAGTTCATCTTTTGTTTTAATTCCACTTTCAGAAATTAATGGACCAGGGTGATTAACTAAAACATCATGAATATCAAAAGTTGTATTTATGTCAGTTTTTAAAGTTTTTAAATTTCTATTATTTATTCCAATTATAGCATCTTTAAATCTTAAGGAACTCTTTGCTTCTTCAACAGTGTGAACCTCAACAATTACCGACATGTTTAATTCAAGTGCTTCGTTATATAAAACATCAGCAAGTTTATCACTCACACCAGCTAATATAATCAATATTGCATCAGTTCCATAACTTTTAGCTAAAGGTATCTGAAATTTATCTACAAAAAAATCTTTACACAGAATTGGTAAATTAATTTTTTGTTTAATTTTGCTAATATGTATTAGATTTCCTAAAAAAAAATCTTCTTCAGTTAAAACTGATAAACAAGTAGCTTTATTATCATTATATATATTCGCTATTTTAACAGGATCATAATCTTTAATAATTACTCCAGCCGAAGGACTTGCTTTTTTAATTTCAGCAACAATTGAAAATTTTTCTTTTTTAACATTATTTTCAATTTTTTCTTTAAAATTAATAAACGTTTTATTTGCAGCAATTAATTCGTCTAATGATTCTAGTGAAATAGTTTTTTTTAAATTTACTATTTTTTCATTTTTCTTTTGGATTATTTTTTCAAGAACATTTTTAGCCATTTTGAATTTTTTCTAAATGTTTAATAACTTTATTTGATAAAATATGTTCTCTTGTATTATTGTAAGCATCAGCAAATTTTTGATGAGTTTCATTTACAATTAGACCTGCAGCAGCATTTAAGCAAACAGCTTTAGAAAAATCGTTATCTTTACCTTTGAATATTTCAATCATTTTATCTGCATTAAATTTTGCATCATCACCAATAAGATTGTCAAATTTATCCGCATTTACATTCAATTCTTTTGGATCAATTATAATTTCAGAAATTTTATTATCTTTTAATTGAACAACATTAGTTTTAGTATATGGTGAAATCTCATCTAAACCATCCTCACTATTTACAATCCATGCAAATTTAATATCTAAATTATTTAAAGCATTGGCAAATATTTTTAAAAGTTTTTTATCAAAGACACCAACCACTTGTCTCTTCACTAATGCAGGGCTGCTTAATGGTCCGATCATATTAAATATAGTTCTTTTTCCAATTTTTTTTCTAGTTGGACCAACAAACCTCATTGCACTATGATAATTTGGTGCAAACATAAAACCAAAATTATTTTTATTAATTTGAGTTTCTATATCATTTGGTTCTAAATCAATTTTTATATTCAAAGCCTCCAATACATCACCAGATCCACATTTAGATGATACCGCCTTATTTCCATGTTTTGCTACTTTGACATTCATACTTGCTAATAATAAGGCAGATGCAGTGGAAATATTAAGTGTATTCATACCATCTCCGCCTGTGCCACATGTATCAATACAATTATCTATATTAACTCTTTTTGACTTTTCCCTTAAAACATAAACACCTCCCGCTATTTCATCTGATGCTTCACCTTTAGTAGATAATAGTGTTAAAAAATCAAATATTTCTTGATCATTTGCTTTACCTGCCATTAACATTTCAAATGCTGCTTTGCTCTCGTCAAAGGTTAAGTTTTGTTTGTTTTTTATTTTCTCTATGAATTGTTTCATTAATTCTTGAAGTTTATAAAGTTTTTTAAAATTTTTAATCCTAGTGTAGTTTTAATACTTTCAGGGTGAAATTGCACTCCATGCACGTTATATTTTTTATGCTTAACAGCCATTATTAATCCATCTTTGGTTTCTGCGGTAATTTCAAGGTCTTTTGACAGAGTTTTTCTATCAATAATTAAACTGTGATATCTAGTTGCCTCAAAGCTTTTAGGTAAGTTTTTTAAAATTCCTATCTTTTTTGATAAAATTTTACTTGTTTTGCCGTGCATTAATTTTTTAGCCTGTACTATTTTAGAACCAAAAACTTGCCCAATTATTTGATGACCTAAACAGACACCCAAAATAGGTGTTCTTTTATAAAGAGATTTTACAATATTTAAACAATTACCTGATTGATTAGGATTGCCTGGTCCTGGTGAAATTACAATTTTGTTATATTTTTTTTTTACTATTTCTTTTGAGGTAATTTTGTCATTTCTAATAACATCTACATTAATTTTAAAAGATGATAAATAATGGTATAAGTTAAATGTAAAACTATCATAATTATCTATTAATATTATTTTCATTATCTAAGCGCGTTTATTAAAGCTTTTGCTTTATTGACAGTCTCCTCATATTCATTTTTTGGCACACTATCAGCTACTATTCCAGCACCAGCTTGAACATAAAACTTATTATTTTTTACAACTGCAGTTCTTAGAGCTATGCAAGTATCAAATTCTCCATTTGCAGAGAAATAACCAATACCACCAGCATAAACTTTTCTTTTTGAACTTTCTAACTTATCAATAATTTCCATTGCTCTAATTTTAGGAGCTCCAGATACTGTACCTGCAGGAAATCCAGCTAATAATGACTTAAATTTGGAAAATTTTTTATTATATTCACCTATTACATTAGAAACTATATGCATTACATGCGAATATTTCTCAATAACAAAACTCTCAGTTACTTTAACAGAATTTATTTTTGAAACTTTACCAGCATCGTTTCTACCTAAATCAAGTAACATTAGGTGCTCAGAAAGTTCTTTTTTATCTTTAAGTAAATCTTTTTCATAAAATTTATCTTGAATTGAAGTTTTTCCTCTTGGTCTTGTTCCGGCTATAGGTCTTACTGTAATTTTATTGTTTCTTAATCTTACAAGTATTTCAGGACTAGCCCCTATAATCTGAAAGTCTTGAAAATTAAAAAAGTACATAAAAGGTGAAGGATTAGTTACTCTAAGTTTTTTATAAATTTCAAGAGGATTTTTTGTTAATTTAGTTTCAAATCGTTGACTTAAAACAACCTGAAAAATATCACCTTTTTTAATGTAATCTTTTGCTTTGTTTATCATTTTTAAAAATTTATTTTTTGAAGTATTTGATTTAATCTTAATTGAATGATTTTCTTTAGAAAACAATAAACTTGATTTTTTTAAAATCGATTGAATTAAAAGTTGATTTAGTTCAGATTTAACTTCAGAATATTTTTTTGAATAATTTTTTATAGTTTCATCACTAAAAACATTAATAATATAAAATATTTTTTTTTCTAGATTGTCATGAATAATTAAAGTTGTTGGTCTTAAAAGACGAACATCAGGTACTTTTATATCATCCTTACAATTATCAGGAATTTTTTCAATGTATCTGATTGAGTCATATGAAAAATAACCTGATATTAATGATGCAATTGGAGGTAAATTCGAGGGTATTTTAAAATTAAATTCCTCAATTATTTGCTCTATTAACTCTTGGGGTTTTTTTTTAAGTTTAAATCTTTTTTTATTTTTAATTATGTAGGAATTATTATTATTAAATTCCCAAATTTTATCAGGTTTTTTACCAAAGATAGTATATCTACCTTTAATTTTTCCTTTTTCAACAGACTCAAAAACAAAACTATTTTTTTCTAATAGAAAATTATCAATTAAATTTAAAACCTCATTATCATTATTTATTTTTTTAGATGTATAAATAATTTGATTTTTTTTGTTTCTATGTCGAAACTTAAAATCTTTGAAGCTTCGATTTATTATCATTGAAAGAAATTTTTTACTCGTTCTAAAGTTTTTTGGTTTAATTCAACATTATATTTATCATTTAAAAATATATCATAAGTTGAAAGTATGCTATTTTTATTATTTGTGTTTTGTTTATTAAGGTATTGAATGTAATCCTCATTACTATTATCTATTTTCCTAACTTCAGAACTTTTTATTTTTGCTAAATAAATATTATTTTTTTCGTCACTAATTAAGGTAAATGAGTTAATTGGCAACGAATATAGTATTTTAATAGAATCAATCTCAAATTTTTTATTATCTTTTATAGAAGATAGTTGAATTGTTTCTATCTTATTTTTCCCCATATTAATAAATTCATCTTCATTAAATTTTTTGTTATTTATTTTGTTCAATAAATCTTTATTAAAATCAAATTTATTTTTTTGAGATATAAGCTCAATAATTTCTCTTTTTGTTTCTATGTTTTTCAAATCAGGTGATCTTTCATCAACTTTATTAATAAAAAACAAGACATAATCATTTTTATTTTCAAACAAATCAAATTTGTTGTCTTTTAATTCAAATATTTTCTTTTCAATTTCACTTTTATCTGAAGAAAATATAAAATCAGTAATATTGGTTGGTTTTATATTAAAATTATTTACAATTTCGTTGAATGGTGTTTCGTTAGATATTTCAATTTCTATTTGATCAATTTTATCAAAAAATGCTTGATTGAATTCATCTATTCCAATTAAATTCTTTGGATTTATTATTGCGTAAGAAAAATCAAGATATTCAACTTTTAATGTATCGTTATTTTCATTAATAAATTTTTTTATTTCCTGATCACTAATATTTTTTGTGTCTTTGTAAAAAGATTGAAGGTTTATAAATTCTACCCCAAGTTTTTTATTTTCCTCTTCAAACAATTTCTCAACTAAGAATTTGGGAGATTTAGTACCAGCACCTATATAATCAAATAAATTTTTTTGGGACTCACGATTTTTTAATCTTTTTTCAAATATTGGTGCTGAAATATTATTTTCAAGTAAAAATTTTTCATATTTTAGTCTTTGAAAATTTCCATTATCATCATGAAAATTTTTGTTTTCTTTTATTTTTTTTAATAATGTATTTTCTGTAATTATAATTTCAAAATCTTTAATTTCTAATTCTAATAAAGTTGTTGAAATTAAATTTGATAACAACTCTTCAATTATATTATTATTTAAATTATCTTTAATAGATTGTTGAGGTATCCCAGAGCTATTCAAAAAATCTATAAACTCTTGAGTAGAAATATTAGTATTATTGATCTTTGCTAAATTATTAGTATTTCCACTACTAAACATACTACCCATTCCCCAGAAAACAAATGGTATAATCATAATGAAAACCATCAATCCAGCGAATTTAGTTTTTGCAAAGTTTCTAAAACTACTTATCATTACTCTATAAATTTATTGAACTATAAAAAGCAAACCTATAAATTAAAAATTACCAGATGACAAATAAATATATGTTTTTTATTGCTAATTGGAAAATGTTTGGTGGGTTAAACTCATTAAATTCAATAAATAAGGTGCTTGGTTTTCTTAAAAAATTTAAATCAACTAGACTTGCCAAAATAATATATTGCCCTCCAAATACTCTTATTTGCCCAATGGCAAAAAAATTAAAAAGTACTCGCATAGATGTGGGTGCACAAAATTGTCATAAGAGTGAGTCATTTGGAGCTTTTACAGGTTCAATAAATTCTTCTATGTTACGAAATGTTGGTGCTAAATATGTAATCATTGGTCATTCTGAAAATAGAAGTGAAGGAGAAAATGATAAATTGATTAATCTTAAAATTAAAAGTGCTATTAAATCAGGTCTAAAAGTAATCTTTTGTATAGGAGAGACTTTGAAAGAAAAAAGAAAAAAAGTTACAAATAAAATTTTAAATAAACAAATGTCTATTGGTTTAAAAAAAATAAGAAATAAAAAAAATATTATAATTGCATATGAGCCTGTTTGGGCGATTGGCACAGGCTTAGTACCAAATTCTAAAGATTTAAGAAAAACTGTAGATTTTATTAAAGGAAAAAATAAAAACCTTAAAGTTCTTTATGGTGGATCAGTAAATCCTAAAAATATAAATGAACTTAAAAATATTAAAAATATTGATGGTTTTTTAATTGGTGGTGCCTCTCAGGATCCTAAGAAATTTATTGATATAATTAAAAAAACCTATAATTAACCAGCATGGAAAATATATTATTAATCTTAAACATCATTTTTGCTATTCTACTAGTTTTATTAGTATTAATGCAAAAATCTGAAGGTGGTGCTTTAGGAATTGGTGTTTCACAAGAAAGTTTTATGTTTTCAAGAACTGCTGGTAATTTTATGACAAAAGCTACAGCAATAGTGGCAACTTTATTTATTATCTGTAGTTTAGGATTAACAATTATCTCTAGAGGTGATTTAATACCAACATCTTCTGTTTTGGATACAGTTGAGGAAAAAACTGAAGATACGCCAGCTATTCCAGACAACAATTAATCCTTTTCAATTACTTTTTTTTTCGCTATAAGATAATTCCATGGCGCGATATATATTTGTCACGGGCGGCGTGGTTTCATCTCTAGGTAAAGGTTTATCATCAGCATCGTTAGCATATCTATTAAAATCTCAAGGATATAAAGTTAGATTAAGAAAAATGGATCCTTATCTTAACGTAGATCCAGGTACAATGAGCCCATTTCAACATGGAGAGGTTTTTGTAACCGATGATGGTGCTGAAACAGATTTAGATTTAGGTCACTATGAAAGATTTACAAACATATCATCCAAACAATCAGATAATATTACTACCGGTCGTATTTATAGCGATGTAATTAAAAGGGAAAGGAAAGGAGGATATCTTGGAAAAACTGTTCAAGTCATACCTCATGTTACAAATCGAATAAAAGAATTTATAAAAAAAGATATCACAAATGAAGATTTTGTTATATGTGAAATTGGAGGCACAGTAGGGGATATTGAAAGTTTGCCTTTTGTGGAAGCTATAAGACAATTTTCAAATGAACATGGAAAATCAAAAACATTATTTATTCATTTAACTTTTGTTCCTTTTTTAAAATCATCAGATGAAATAAAAACAAAACCAACTCAACATTCTGTAAAAGAATTGAGAAGCATTGGTATACAACCTGATATAATCATATGTAGGTCTCAACAGTCAATACCATTAGACCAAAGAAAAAAAATATCTTTATTTTGTAATGTTCCAATTGATAATGTAATTGAAACAGTAGATGTAAGAACAATTTATGAAGCACCAATCAGTTTTTTTAATCAAAAACTTGATAAACAAGTTTTAAAATATTTTAAATTAAAATCAAAAAAAAGAGCTAATTTAAGTCCATGGAAAAAAATAACTAAAATTGTTTTAAATACTAAAAAATTCGTAAATATTGCAATAATTGGTAAATATGTAAATTTAAAAGATGCTTATAAATCTTTGGATGAAGCTTTAATACATGGGGGTATTTCTAATAAAGTAAAAGTGAATTTAATTAGAATAGAGTCTGATAATTTAAAAAGTAATGAAATTAAAAAAAGACTTAAAAATATTTCAGGATTATTGATCCCGGGTGGTTTTGGTAAAAGAGGCACGGAAGGTAAAATTTCAGCTATAAGATATGCTAGAGAGAATAAAATACCTTTTCTTGGTATTTGTTTTGGTATGCAGATGGCTATTGTTGAGTTTGCAAGAAATAAATTGAAAATCAAAAAAGCTGGATCAAGTGAATTAGATAAAAAATGCTTTCCAGTAATAGGTTTGATTAATGAGTGGGACAAAAATGGAAAAATAATTAAAGGAACTGACAAGGATTTAGGAGGAACAATGAGATTAGGCTTATATGAAGCAAAATTAAAAAATAATTCTGCCATAAATAGAATCTATAAATCAAGATCAATTAAAGAAAGACACAGACATAGATATGAAGTTAATAATAATATTAAAGATCAATTTGAGAGAAAGGGATTAATTTTTTCAGGAATGTCACCAGATCATAAATTGCCAGAGATAATTGAGCTTAAAAATCATCCATGGTTTATAGGAGTTCAGTTTCATCCTGAATTTAAATCTAGACCTTTGGCTCCTCATCCTTTATTCTCATCTTTTATCAAAGCAGCAAAAAATCATAAATGAGTAGTATAAAAGTTAATTGTGGAAATATTGAAATCTCTAACGATAATAAAATTTGTATAATAGCAGGTCCTTGCCAATTAGAAACTGAGCAACATGCCATGGATATGGCAGGAAAAATCCAAGAAATTACAAAGAAATTCAATGTTGGTTTTATATACAAAACGTCATTTGATAAGGCTAATAGAACAAGTTTAAAAGGAGAAAGAGGAGCTGGATTAGAAAACTCACTTCCTATTTTTGATAAAATTAAGAAAGAATTAAATGTTCCGATCTTAACTGATATTCATAATATTGATCAGTGTTCAGTTGTAAGCAAACATGTTGATGTACTTCAAATACCAGCCTTTCTTTGTAGACAAACAGATTTACTAATCGCTGCGGCTAAAACTGGTAAAATTATTAATGTAAAAAAAGGACAATTTTTGGCTCCATGGGACATGGTTAATGTAACTAAGAAAATTTCAGACTCTGGAAATAAAAATATTTTAGTGACAGAGAGAGGGGCAAGCTTTGGTTACAACACACTTGTTTCAGATATGCGATCTTTACCAATCATGGCAAAAAATGGTTATCCAGTTATTTTTGATGCCACTCACTCTGTTCAACAGCCTGGAGGTCTTGGTGAAAAAAGTGGAGGCCAAAGAGAATTTGTTGAATATCTTGCAAGAGCCGCTGTAGCAGTTGGCGTTGCTGGGGTTTTTATCGAAACACATCAAGATCCTGATAATGCACCATCAGATGGACCAAACATGGTGCCATTAGAAAAATTGGAAGATTTATTAAAACAACTTACAGATATAGATAATTTAATAAAAAGTTAGTGAATAAAATTTTAAAAGTTAAAGCGCGTCAAGTTTTTGACAGTAGAGGAAATCCGACTGTTGAAGCCGAAGTTTTTACAAAAAATAATAGTGCAAGCGCTATCTGCCCCTCTGGAGCCTCAACGGGAACTTATGAAGCTTTTGAAAAAAGAGATAGAAATAACAAAAGGTATTTAGGTAAAAGTGTTTTAAAAGCAATAAACGTTATCAATACAAAAATTTCAAATAAGTTAAAGGGACATAATGTTCATGATCAAGTTCGAATTGATACGATTATGATCAATTTAGATGGTACAAGGCAGAAAATAAATTTAGGAGCTAATGCAATCCTAGCTGTTTCTATGGCAGTTAAAAAACTTTCAGCTAAAGTTAAACGAATTCCATTATACAAATCTTTTTTAGTAAAAAAAAATTATCAACTACCTTATCCATTGATGAATATTATTAATGGTGGTGCACACGCTAATAATGGTTTGAGAATACAGGAATTTATGATTAGACCAGATAAAGCAAGAAGTTTTTCAGAAGCAATGAGAATTTGTTTCTTGGTAATAAAAAATTTAAACAAAATAATAAAGAATAAGGGTTTATCAACTTCAGTAGGTGATGAAGGTGGTTTTGCACCAATGATAAATAATAACAATCAAGCATTAAATTTAATTGTTTCTGCCATCAAAAAATCAGGTTTTATCAATGGTAAAGATGTATCTATTTGTCTCGATGTGGCAGCAAATGAATTATATAAAAAAAACAAATATTCTATCCATTCAAAGAATTATATATCTGTTGAGAAATCTATTAATGAATACAAAAAAATGATAGCAAAATACAAAATCAAATCAATAGAAGATCCTTTCGCTGAAAATGATTGGATCGCATGGAATAAATTAGTTAAATTAACCAACCAAGTTCAAATTGTTGGTGATGACTTATATGTCACTAATTTAGAAAGACTCAAAAAGGGTTTTTTGAATTTATCATCTAATGCAATTTTGATTAAACTTAATCAAATTGGAACTGTCTCAGAAACAATTGATGTGATCAAATTTGCTCAAATTATTGGATTTAAAACTATAATTTCTCATAGATCAGGTGACTCAGAAGATACATTTATTGCAGATTTAGCTGTAGGAACTAATTCAAATCAGATAAAAACAGGATCATTAGCAAGATCTGAAAGGGTTGCAAAATACAATCAATTAATACGTATAGAAGAAGACCTTGGAAAAAAAGCTAGAATGAATAAGATTCATTAATGCTCAAAAAAATAAAAAAAAATTACTTTTTATTAATATCTATTTTTTTGATTATGTATGTCTCATTTAATCTTCTATCTGGTGAGAGAGGTTTAATTTCTTTTTTCAAAAAAAAAGAAATTTTAAATGATATTAAAAAAGAAGAACTGAGGCTAATTAGTCAAATTAAAGACTTGGATTTTAAAAATTCATTATTAAGTAATAATTTAGATCTTGATTATGTCGAAACTTTAATCAGAGAAAGATTTTTATTTGGAAAAAAAAATGAAAAACTTTATATAATTAGAAATAATGACACAAAAAATTAAACCTAGACATCCAGAAAAAGTAAAAAATCCTATAAATCCAATAAAAAAAAAGCCTGAATGGATAAGATCTAAACTTTCAAATAGTAAGGAGTTTTTTTTAACTAAAACAATTGTTAACAAAAACAATTTAGTAACTGTTTGCCAAGAAGCAAACTGCCCTAATATTACCGAGTGTTGGAGTAAAAGACACGCAACATTTATGATTATGGGAGATACTTGTACTAGGGCATGTGCTTTCTGTGACGTAAAGACAGGTAAACCTGGAAAATTGGATGTGCTTGAACCAATAAAAATCTCTCAAGCAGTTAAAAAGTTAAGTCTTAAACATGTTGTAATCACGTCTGTAGATCGTGATGATTTAGAAGATGGAGGTTCAGATCATTTTTTTCAAGTTATTAATCAAACAAGAAAAATAAATCCAAATACTACAATTGAAGTTTTAACACCTGATTT
Organism: uncultured Pelagibacteraceae bacterium; assembly: GCA_902604605.1. Lineage (GTDB taxonomy): Bacteria > Pseudomonadota > Alphaproteobacteria > Pelagibacterales > Pelagibacteraceae > Pelagibacter. The sequence goes on from CACKZI010000002.1 coordinate 21,967, forward strand.
TTTAAGAAAAGGTGAATCTTATAAAAAAGTTTTAGAGGCAAATCCCGATGTATTTAATCATAACATTGAAACTGTCCCAAGTCTTTATTTAAAAGTAAGACCAGGTTCCAGATATTTTGCTTCTTTAGAACTTTTAAAAAATGCAAAAAAAATTAATAAAAATGTTTTTACTAAATCTGGAATTATGGTTGGACTTGGAGAAAGTAAAGATGAAATTTTACAGGTGATGGATGATCTCAAATCAGCTGATGTAGATTTTTTAACGATAGGTCAATACCTTCAACCATCTGTAAAACATTTTCCTTTAGATCGATATTATACACCACAGGAGTTTGAGGAACTTGGAGCCATTGCTAAAGCAAAAGGGTTTTTATTAGTCTCGTCATCACCTTTAACAAGATCTTCTTATCATGCAGATGAGGATTTTGCTAAACTTCAACAAAATAGAATTAACATTCATTAATGCCAAAAGCTTCAGTTAAGAGATTAATTGAAAAAAAAAAAGACAAATTAATTAACTTTGTTTTAGATATTGAAAAATATCCAGAATTTATACCTTTTTGTTTAGGTTCAAAAGTTTATGAACGAAAAGAAAAAGAAAATTTTATTTTAATTGTAGCTGATCTTACGATTGGCAAAGGACCTTTTAATGATACTTATAAAAGTGATGTTAAATACAATAAAAAAGACGATACAATTTTTGTGACTAATATTGATGGACCTTTAAAATATTTGAAAAATAATTGGAAATTTGTTGAAATTAATGAAAAAACGGAAGTTCATTTTGAAGTTGATTTTGAAATAAAAAATAGTTTTTTAAATTCAATAATGACGAGATCTTTTGAATATGGTTTAAATAAAATAGCTGATGCCTTTCAAAAAAGAGCAGAGTCAATTTAGAAAATTACCTTTGGTTTAATTGTATAACTTTTCTGTGTTTACTACCCTTGTAGCTAGCTAAAGGTCTAATTAATTTATTTGCAGCATGTTGTTCCATGATATGCGCTGACCATCCTGTAATTCTTGAAATAACAAATATAGGTGTAAAGAAATCAGTATCAAATCCCATCAAATGATATGTAGGGCCTGTAGGGTAATCTACATTTGGATGAATATTTTTTCTTTCAATCATAACTTTTTCAACTATGTCGTAAATTTTTTCAAATTTTTTATCTTTTTTAACTTTTGCAACTTTAGAAAAATATTCTCTCATTGTTGGAACTCTTGAATCTCCTGATTTATAAACTCTATGACCAAAACCCATCACAACTTCTTTTTTATCTAAAGCACTATTAATCCATTTTAAAGCATTTTCTGGTTTTTTAATCTTACTCATCATATGCATTACTTCTTCATTTGCTCCACCATGTAATGGACCTTTTAAACTTGCAATTGCTCCGGTTATAGCACCGTGAATATCTGATAAACTACTTGTTATAGTTCTTGCAGTAAACGTTGATACATTAAAACTATGTTCTGCATATAAAATCAGTGAAACATCAAATGCTTTTACAATCTCTTTTTGTGGAACTTTACCAAAGCACATATAAAAAAAGTTCTCAGCAAAAGTTAAATCTTTTTTTGGTTTAATTATTTTTTTTCCTTTTCTAATTCTATAAAAGGCCGCTAAAGCGGTTGGTGTTTTAGCAAAAATTCTTAAAGCTTTTCTCATATTAGCTTCATGAGAAGAACTTGAGGTTTCTTTATCTTCAAGACCCATAACACTTACTGCTGTTCTTGCAACATCCATTGGATGAGATTTTTTTGGCATATGCTTAATTATTTCATATAAATCTTTAGATAATTCTCTGTTATTTTTTTCTTCTTTTTCAAATTTTTTTAATTGAATAGAATTAGGCAGATCTTTATTTAGAATAAGATAAGCAACTTCTTCAAATCTACAATATTCACATAAATCTTGTGCAGCATAGCCCCTGTAAGTAAGAGAATTAATTTCAGGCATTACTTTCGAAACTTCAGTTTCATCAACAACTATTCCAAGTAAACCTTTTTTTATTTCATCACTCATTAATCATGCCCTTCAGTACTAAAATTATAAATTTTTTCATCTAAACTATTGTATTTTTCATACTCAACCAATTCATATAATCTTTTTCTTGTCTGCATTTTATCAATAATATTGTTTTGGTGTCCATTTGTATAAATGTCTCTCAATCCATCTTCAACGTTTTTCATTGCTAATCTTTGAGTTGTAACTGGGTAAATAACAATATTGTAACCAAATTGTTCTAATTCTTTGTAATTAAATAATTTTGTTTTTCCAAATTCAGTCATATTAGCTAGCAAATAACATGAAAGTTCTTTTCTAACTTTTTCAAAATCTTTTTCATCATGTAATGCTTCTGGAAAAATTATTTCTGCACCTGCATCAATGTAGGCTTTACATCTTTCAATCATTTTATCTATTCCTTCTACACTTTTTGCATCTGATCTCGCAATAATTTTGAAATTTTCATCTTTCTTCGCAGATACACATTCCTTAATTTTTTTAACCATTGCTTCGGTTGAAATAAGCTCTTTATTATCTAGGTGACCACATCTTTTTCTCTCAATTTGATCTTCCAAATGTACTGCAGAAATTCCAAATTCTTCGAAAGTTTCAACTGTTTCTTTGCAAGATTTGAAACCTGTATCTATATCAACAATTGTTGGAAGATTGGTTACCCTTGAAATTAAATATGACCGAGTACTAACATCTTGTAATGTAGTTAGACCAATATCTGGAAATCCAAGATCGTTTGCCATTACCCCTCCAGAAACATAAACTGCCTCATAGCCTATCTCTTCAATTAATTTTGCGGTTAAAGGGTTATAAGCTCCAGGAACTCTTAAAATTTTATTAGACTTTAATTTTTTAACAAAATCTTCTCTTTTTTGAATTGGTTCTTTTTCTACAAAATGCATTAAAAAATTCCCTTTTTTAAATTTCTTTTTAGATTTTTTTTATTAACTTCTATATTTAATTTATCTAAATGACCTGATTTTAGTTTTTTCAAATCTTGTACAATTTTTAAAAATCTTTCACTTTCTTTTTTACTTAATATATTTCCAGTAAGAGTAAGAAATTTATCAATATAGTTTTTTCTTTTAAAAGGGCGTGAACCATAAGGATGAGCGTCAGCAACACCCTGTTCTTCAGTAATTTTTTTATTATTTTTAAGTGTTATAACCACTTTTGCACCAAATGCTTTTTTCTTAGGGTTTGGATCATGATATCTTTTAGTCCATTTTTTATCTTCATGAGTTTTTATTGATCTCCATATTCTGATCGTACTTTTTCTTTTGGCCCTAGTTTTTGTATAAGATTTTATATGATGCCAGGTACCATCTTCTAATGCTACAGCAAATATATACATTATTGAGTGATCTAATGTTTCTCTACTTGCGTTTGGATCCATTTTTTGAGGGTCATTTGCACCAGTGCCAATCACGTAATGAGTATGGTGACTAGTATAAATATCTATTTTTTTAATTTGATTTAAATTTTTTACTTTCTTTTTAAGTTTTTTAGCTAAATCAATTAAAGCTTGAGATTGATATTCAGCAGAGTATTCTTTCGTATAAGTTTCAAGAATTGCTTTTTTGCTTTCACCTTTTTTAGGAAGAGGAACTCTATATAATGCTTTTTTCCCATCAAGAATTCTTGCAATAACACTATCTTCACCCTCATAAATTGGACTCGGCGCACCTTCACCACGCATAACTCTATCAACAGCCTCTATAGCAAGTTTACCAGCATGAGCAGGGGCATACGCTTTCCAGCTCGAAATTTCTCCTTTTCTAGATTGTCTAGTAGAAATAGTTGTGTGCAATGCTTGTTGTACAGCTTGATAAATAGTTTCAGTATTTAATCTTAGCATTGAACCAATACCAGCTGCAACACTTGGACCTAAATGAGCTATATGATCTACTTTGTGTTTATGTAAACAAATTCCTTTTACTAAATTTACTTGAACTTCATAAGCAGTTATAATTCCTCTTAAAAGATCTAAACCACTTTTTTTATTTTGTTGAGCAACACTAATTAGTGGAGGAATATTATCACCTGGATGACTATAATCTGCTGCTAAAAAAGTATCGTGAAAATCTAATTCTCTAACAGCTGTTCCATTTGACCAAGCAGCCCATTCACAATCGAATTTTAATTTACTATTTACTCCATACAATGTGGCACCATTTTTTCTATAATGCTTTAAAGCCATTTCTCTTGAAGAAACTACTGGTCTTCTATTAAGAGAAGCTATTGCAACAGATGCGTTATCAATTATTCTGTTTATTACCATTTCTATTGATTCTTTATCTAACTTAGTATTATCGCTAGCAATTTCTGCAATCTTCCATGCTAGCTGTTTCTTTTTTGGTAAATATGTTTTAGACGGATAAACTTTTACGTTATGAACTATCAAATTAACTCCTTATTAACGAATTTGTTTTTAATAGTTAAAAAAAAATAATCAATATTAAAGATATTTTGATACTATCTTTTCAATGCCTACAAAGTCTTTTATTAGGTGATTATGGTAAATTTCAGTTGTTTTTTTTTCAGTGTACCCATCCTCAAGTAAAATAACTGGTATTCCGGCATTTCTAGCAGCATTCGCATCAGTTTCACTATCTCCAATCATTAATGATTTTTTTATATCACCATTTAATATTTCAATAACAGATGTTAAGTGTCTAGGATCAGGTTTACAGTAATCAAAAGTATTATGTCCAGCAACATACTCAAAAAAATCATAGATACCAATTTTTTTTAATAGATCGATTGCTAAATGTTCTTGTTTATTTGTACACACAGCCATTGAAATTTTTTTTTCCTTACACCAAATTAAAAAATTTTTAACACCATTTATAAGAGTGCTTTCATTAACAATGTTTTTACCATAAAAATCCACAAAATCTTTAACCATTTCTTTTTTAATTTTTTCATCTTGTACTTTTCCGAACTCTTTTTTGGCTTGACCCCAAATAGATCTACCGAGCATAGCACCAGCACCTTGACCAACAAGATTTCTAATTTCTTCAGTTGATTTTGTTGGATATCCAAATTTTTTCATTACATGATTATGTGCATGCATCAAATCAGGCGCTGTATCAACTAATGTACCATCTAAATCAAAAATAATTGTGTATTGTTGTGTCATAATCAAAAGTATTTTTAAGAAATATTTTGTGAATTAAGAAACATATATACTTAATATAAAGAATTTCCTAGATGAAACAGTTAAATTTACAAAAACTACAAAGTAGACTCAGAAATAAATTTCTTAAATTGGGTGTTAAAATGTCTGGACCTGAGACAATTTATTTTTCAAAAGATATTAAAATTGGAAAAAATGTAGTCATTGAACCCTATGTTGTTTTTGGTTCAAAAGTTAAAATTGGAAACAATGTTACTATAAAATCCTTTTCACATTTAGAAAATTGCATAATTGAAAACAAAGTTGATGTCGGACCTTATGCAAGAATTAGACCTGGTACAATTTTAAAAGAAGGTTCAAAAGTTGGTAATTTTGTTGAAATAAAAAAAAGTATTATCGGAAACAAATCAAAAGTTAACCATTTATCATATGTAGGTGATAGTTCGATTGGTAGATTAGTTAATATTGGAGCTGGAACAATTACTTGTAATTATGATGGCGTTAAAAAAAATAAAACAAAAATTAAAGACAATGTTTTTATAGGATCGAATTCATCTTTAGTAGCACCTTTGGTGATAGAAGAAGATAGTGTAGTTGGTGCTGGTTCTGTTATTACAAAAAAGGTTAAAAAAAAATCATTAGCTTTAACCAGAGCTTTACAAACTGAAGTTAAAAATTATAAAAGAAAACAAAAATAATTATGTGTGGAATTATAGGCATCAATAGCAGCAAACCAGTTTCAGCAACTATTATTAATTCATTAAAAAAATTAGAATATAGAGGTTATGACTCTGCGGGGATTGCAACTCTTTCAAGTGGTTTAATTAATGAAATCAAATCAGAGGGAAGAGTAGACAATCTTGAAAAAAATTCTTTAGTTCAAAGTATGGAGGGCACTATTGGCATTGGACATGTTAGGTGGGCTACACATGGATCACCAAATAGTATTAATGCACATCCACATTCATCTCAGAATGTATCTGTCGTTCATAATGGAATTATCGAAAATTCAACGTTGCTAAAAAAATTTTTAGTAAGCAAAGGACATAAATTTAAATCCCAAACAGATACTGAAGTTATTGTTCACTTAATTACCGAACATTTGAAAACTGAAAATATAGTTAATTCAATTAAAAAAACACTTAAAGCTCTACATGGAAGTTTTGCTTTAGGAATTTTATTCAAAGATGAGCCAGACTTAATAGTAGGTGCGAGAAGAGGATCGCCTTTAGCTGTTGGTTATGGTCCTAGTGAAAATTATTTAGGATCTGACTCTTATGCTCTTAAATCAATGACTAATAAAATTACCTACTTAAATGATGGAGAGTTCTGTATCATCAAGAAAGATCATGTTGAATTTTTTAATGAAGATGGAACTAAAATAAATAAAAAAGTATTGGAGCTATCAAGTGAAGAGGAAAAATATGACAAAGGTGATTACAAACATTTTATGGCCAAAGAAATTGAAGAACAACCAATAACTCTTAAAAATGGAATTAAAGAATATGTAGATTCAGCAAATAATAATATTAATATTTATAATATACCATGGAAAAAAAATGAAATTAACTCCATTACTTTGATTGGTTGTGGTACTGCATATCATTCTTGTTTAATGGCCAAGTATTGGTTTGAAGAATTAACTTCATTAGATGTAAATGTGGATATTGCTTCAGAATTTAGATACAGAAAAAATAGATTTAAAAGAGACAGTTTATATGTCTTTGTTTCCCAATCTGGAGAGACAGCTGATACTTATGCAGCATTAGATTTATGTAATAAAAATGGCATGAAAACTTGCGCGGTAGTCAATGTTATAGAAAGCTCTATAGCCAGAGATTCAGAATTTGTTTTACCAATTCATTGTGGTACAGAAATTGGTGTTGCTTCTACAAAAGCTTTTCTAGGTCAAATTCTAATATTGTATATTTTAGCTTTGAAATTTGGATCACTTAGAAGTGATTTGGATAAAGAAAAATTGTCTGCAAAATTAAGTGACCTCAAAAATTTACCAAAATTAGTTGAACAAACTTTATTGACAGACAATAAAATTCAAAATGTATCTAGTACATTTAATGAGGCAAAAGGATCCATGTTTTTAGGTAGAGGGTTTTCTTATCCAATTGCATTAGAAGGTGCTCTTAAATTAAAAGAATTATCATATGTCCATGCTGAAGGTTACCCAGCTGGTGAAATGAAACATGGACCATTAGCTTTGATTGAAGAGGGTATGCCAGTAGTAGTTTTAGCTCCTCGAGATAATTATTACAAAAAAACTATTTCTAATATGCAGGAAGTAATTGCTAGGGGTGCAAAAGTTTTATTGATTACAAACAAGAGCACTAATGAGATCGTTTCCGAAAATATTTGGGAAACGATTGAAGTTGAAAGTACAAATCAAGATCTTTTACCATTTCTATTAACTATTCCATTGCAAAAACTTGCTTATTACGCAGCACTAAAAAAAGGATTTGATATAGATAAGCCAAGAAATTTGGCCAAATCCGTAACCGTTGAATAATTAATAAACTCTGATACAACAATCCTAGGTTGAACATGAAAAATTGGAAAATAAATAGTTGGAGAAAGTATCCAGTAAAACATATTCCAGAATATCCGGATAAAAAAGAGTTGGATCAAGTTTTAGACAAAATTAGAACTTTCCCACCGTTAGTTTTTGCTGGTGAAACTAGACATCTTAAACAACAATTAGCTGAGGTTGTTGATGGTAAGGCTTTTTTATTACAAGGTGGAGATTGTGCAGAAAGTTTTGCAGAGTTTCATCCTGACAATATTAGAGATACATTTAAGTTGATGCTGCAGATGTCTTTAGTACTTACATATTCAGCTTCTTTGCCAGTTGTAAAGTTAGGAAGAATAGCTGGACAATTTTCTAAACCAAGAAGTTCACCTGTAGAAGTTAAGGATGGAGTAGAGTTGCCAAGTTATTTAGGTGACAATATCAATGGTATAGAATTTACCGAGAAAGCAAGAGTTCCTGATCCAAAAAGATTATTTAAAGCTTACTCTCAATCTGCATCTACTTTAAATCTAGTTAGAGCATTTTGTCATGGTGGTTTTGCAGATCTAAAAAAAGTTCATACATGGAATTTAGGATTTATTAAAAAAAGTCCTGAAGCTAAAAGATTTAAAGAATTGGAAGATCAAATTGCAAATGCGTTAGCATTTATGGATGCATGTGGAATAAATTCAGATTTTAATAGAAGGCTTAAAACAGTAAATTTTTGGACTTCACATGAAGCTTTGTTACTACCTTTTGAAGAGTCAATGACAAGAACAGACTCAACAACTGGTGAAAATCATGACACATCAGCGCATTTTGTTTGGATAGGTGATAGGACTAGACAACTTGATGGTGGCCATGTTGAGTTTTGTAGAGGAATAGAAAATCCAATCGGTATTAAGTGTGGCCCAACATTAAAAGCTGATGATTTGATTAATTTATGTAATAAAATCAATCCAACAAATGAAAAGGGTAAGATTACACTAATTTCAAGATTTGGTGCTAATAATGTTTCAAAACATTTGCCTAAATTAATAAGAGCAATTAAAAAAGAAGGTTTAAATGTTATTTGGTCATGTGATCCTTGTCATGGCAATACAATTAAAGCAACTACTGGATTTAAAACAAGACCATTTAACAGTGTTCTAAGTGAGGTAAAAAATGTTTTTGCATGCCATCAGAGTGAAGGAAGTTATGCTGGAGGTTTGCATATTGAATTAACTGGTCAAAATGTAACGGAATGTACGGGTGGAGCTCAAAAAATTTCTGATAAAGATCTGTCTTCAAGATACCACACTCATTGTGATCCTAGATTAAATGCAAATCAAGCACTTGAATTAGCATTTTTGATTTCAGATGAGATAAAAAAGAATAGCACCTATTCCAAAAACGCTATTCAGGCGGCATCTTAGTCTATTGCTTTAAAGCATAAGATTATTAAATATAAATTATGAACCCTTTAGAAAAAACTAAATTTATTTCAAATTGGATCAAAACTTACGTTGATCTAATGCCAAATAAAGCACAATCTTTAGTAATTGGAATATCTGGAGGAATAGACTCGTCAGTATCAAGTACTTTAAGTGCTATGACAGGTATAAAAACTATTGTTCTAACAATGCCAATTAGACAAAAAGATAATCAACATGATTTGAGTTTAAAACACCAGGAATGGTTAAAGAAAAAATTTAAAAATGTAGAAGCCTATACAGTAAATCTTGATAAATTATTTGATTCATTTTCATTTACTTTAAAGGAATTTGATAATGAACATGGTTTTGCAAATTCAAGAGCAAGATTAAGAATGACAACTCTTTACCAAGTAGCAGCTGCTAATAAAGGGATTGTAGTGGGCACTGGTAACAAAGTTGAGGATTTTGGGGTAGGATTTTATACAAAATATGGTGATGGAGGAGTTGATATTTCGCCAATCGCTGATTGTAATAAAACTGAAGTTTGGGAATTAGGAAAAGAATTAGGTATATTAAATGAAATAATCGATGCCCCACCAACAGACGGCCTTTGGGATGATGGCAGAACTGATGAAGGTCAACTTGGTTTCAAATATGAGGATTTGGAAGATGCAATGAAAAATCCAAATTCTCCACATAGACAAGAATACGAAAAAATTAGAAAACAAAATTTGCATAAAATGGAGCCTATTCCAGTATGCAAGATTCCTAGTTAATCAATTAGATTAACAAATCAATAAATAAGGTATATTTCTTAATCAACTTAAATGGATATTTTTTTAACAAATAATTTAACTAATAAAAAAGAACAATTCGTTCCAAAAGATAAAAAGCATATCGGAATGTATGTTTGTGGACCAACTGTTTATGATGATCCACATATTGGAAATGCCCGACCACTAGTTATTTTTGATATCCTTTTTAGATTGCTAAAGAATTCTTTTTCAAAAGTAACATATGTAAGAAATATTACAGATATTGATGACAAAATAATTAAATCATCACAAGAACAAAAAATATCAGCAAAAGAATTAACTGAAAAAGTAACATCTAGTTTTTTGGAGGATTGTAAGTTTTTAAATTGTGAAAATCCCACTCATCAACCTAAAGCTACAGAACATATAGATTTGATGATTGAAATGATAAATCAATTAATTAAAAAAGGGTTTGCATATGAAAATAATCAACATGTTTATTTTGAGGTAAAAAAATTTTCTGATTATGGAAAATTATCTAATAAAAAGTTAGAAGAATTAGTAGCAGGTTCTCGAATTGAAATTAGTGATAATAAAAAAAATTCGGAAGATTTCGTATTATGGAAACCGTCTAACAAAGATGAGCCTTCGTGGGATTCTCCATGGGGAAAGGGACGACCAGGTTGGCATTTAGAATGTTCCGCAATGTCAAAAAAATTTTTAGGAAATGAATTTGATATTCATGGAGGAGGTATAGATTTAATATTCCCGCACCATGAAAATGAAATAGCTCAATCGAGGTGTGCAAATAATACAAAAGTTTTTGCAAAATATTGGGTTCATAATGCTTTTATCACACTGTCCAATGAGAAAATGGCCAAGTCCCAAGGGAATATTCTTAAAATAAAAGATTTTAGAAACAAATTGAGCGGACAAGTAATTAAATTAGCTTTGATGAGTGCTCATTACAGACAACCATTAGATTGGAATGACAAATTAATAAGTGATTGTCAAAATACTTTGGATAAATGGTATCGTATATATTCATCAGATATTAAACCTGTTCAAATAACAGATGAAATTTTAAAACCATTATATGAAGATCTAAATACTCCTGGATATATAGCGAACTTGCATAAACTTTATGAAAAAGCTAGCAAAGGTGAGCATAAAGAATTATTTATATCAGCCTGTAAGTTTGTAGGTCTTTTTAATGAGGATAATAAACAATGGGAAAAATACAAAAAAGATAAAGCCTCTATTAGTGAGACAGACATAAATAATCAAATAGATTTAAGAAACAAGGCAAGAGCAATCAAAGATTTTAAAGAGGCTGATAGAATTAGAGATGAACTTTTTGATAAAGGTGTTTTAATAGAAGACAAAGGTGGTAAAACACTGTGGAAATTTAAATGAGTAAAGAGCGGTTATATATTTTTGATACAACACTAAGAGATGGTGCTCAAACACAAGGAGTAGATTTTTCTATTAAGGATAAAGAAAAAATTGCATCTGCCTTAGACAAACTAGGTGTTGATTATATCGAAGGTGGTTGGCCTGGAGCCAATCCAACTGATACTGAGTTTTTTCAAAAAAAATATAATTTTAAAAATTCTAAACTGACATGTTTTGGAATGACAAAAAAATCAGGTCGAAGTGCAGAAAATGATACAGGATTATCACCCTTAATGAATTCAAATACTCCCGCAGTTTGTTTAGTTGGAAAGTCATGGGATTTTCATGTTGATGTTGCACTAGGAATTACTAATGAAGAAAATTTGGAAAACATTGCTGAGAGTACAAAACATTTTGTTAAAGCCAAAAAAGAATTTATGTTTGATGCAGAGCATTTTTTTGATGGCTATAAAGCAAATCCAAAATATGCAGTATCATGTATTAAAGCAGCTTATGATCAAGGAGCTAGATGGATTGTTTTATGTGACACAAATGGAGGAACACTTCCACATGAGGTTTCTAAAATTGTATCTGAAGTATCAAAAGAAGTACCAGGAAAAAATCTAGGTATACATGCGCATAATGATACTGGTAATGCAGTTGCTAATTCTTTAGCAGCAGTATTATCTGGTGTTCGTCAAATTCAAGGTACTATAAACGGTTTAGGTGAAAGATGTGGAAATGCAAATCTAATGTCTTTAATTCCAACTTTTTTTTTAAAAAAAGATTTTTCATCTAAATTTGAAATTGGAATAAAAAGGAATAATATTAAGAATTTAACTGATTGTTCAAGGTTATTAGATGAAATTTTAAATAGAAAACCTAACCAACATTTACCTTATGTTGGTGCAGCTGCTTTTTCTCATAAAGGTGGATTACATGTATCTGCGGTACAAAAAGATCCAAAGACATATGAACACATAAACCCTGAAGAAGTTGGTAATGCAAGAAATATAGTTATCTCTGATCAGTCAGGTAAATCAAATATAATCTCAAGATTGAAAAGTATCAAAATTAATATTGAGGAAAATGATCCTAAAATTAAAAAATTGTTAGATGAGGTAAAAGATAGAGAATTTATTGGTTATAGTTATGATGGAGCTGACGCATCATTTGAATTATTAGCTAGAAGAATTATTGGGGAAATACCAAGATATATATTAATTAATGAATATGATGTTTCAGTAAAAAAAAATAAATCTGGGAAAATAATTTCTTCTGCAAAAGCTCAGTTAGAAGTTGACGGCGAAAAAATTATCTGTGAAGGAGAGGGTAATGGGCCGGTAAATGCTTTAGATAATGCTATAAGACAAAATGTAGATCGGCTTGCAAAATATTCTAAATATTTAAAAGATTTAAAATTAGTTGACTATAAAGTTAGAATATTAAATACAGGAACTGAAGCAGTCACAAGAGTATCAATTGAAAGTACAGACTCTCAAGGAAAAAATTGGTTCACTATTGGAGTATCTACAAATATAATTGATGCATCATTTAAGGCATTAATTGATAGTTTAGATTATAAACTTTTTAAAGATAATGCTCCTGCAAGTAAATAAATGAGTAAAAATAATATCTCGTTTATTCTAAATAGACCACAATTATCAGAAAATATTGGTGCATGTGCAAGAGCAATAAAAAACTTTAGTTTTAAGAAATTAGTTTTAATTAATCCTAAACCAATTTTTCCAAATGATAAAATTTTAGCTACATCTGTTGGTGCTAAAGATATTATTAAACAAAGTAAAAAGTACGACACTTTAGAGAAAGCTCTTAGTAAAATTGATATTGTTATTGCTACTTCAGCAAGATTTAGAAATAAAAATATAAAACATATTAATTTAGATGACTTAAAAAAGGTAAATTTTAAAAAGAATGTTGGTTTTTTATTTGGTTCAGAAGCATCAGGATTATCAAATAATGAGATCAGTTATGCAAATTATACTTTACAAATTCCTTCAAACCCAAATTTTAAGTCTCTTAATTTATCTCATAGTTTAATAATTATCGCACAATATTTGGCCAGTATCATCAAATCAAGAAATGTTCCGTTTAAGAAATCAAAAAAAGTTAAATCAGCAAGTAAAAAAGAATTACAATCTATGTTAAGCCTTTGTATTAATAATTTGGATGAAATAAATTTTTTTCGACCTAAAGAAAAAAGACCAAAAATGCTGGAGAACTTAAGAAATATTTTTTATAAAATGGACTTATCAGATAAAGAAACTCGTATATTATCGAGTGTATTTGCAAGTTTAGGTAAAAAACGTTGATTGACAAAATTACGAGTAAGTTTATAAGACCCATTATCAAATGACAAAAAGATTAAACTCTAAACATAAAGTTGATAGAAGATTAAAGGTTAACCTATGGGGTAGACCTAAAAGTCCCTTCAATACTAGAGCTTATGGACCAGGTCAACATGGTCAATCAAAAACTTCAAAACCTTCAGATTATGGGATTCAGTTACAAGCAAAGCAAAAATTGAAAGCTTATTATGGAAACATCAATGAAAGGCAATTCAGAAATATCTATAAAAAAGCAAGCATGCTCAAAGGTGACACTAGTGAAAATTTAATCGGTTTATTAGAGAGAAGGTTAGATGCTGTTCTTTATAGAGCAAAATTTTCTACGACAATTTTTTCTTCAAGACAATTAATCAATCATGGACACGTTAAGGTAAATGGAAAAAAAGTTAATATTGCGAGTTATTTAGTAAAAGAAGAAGATACAATAGAGATTAGAGATAAATCAAAACAATTAGCTATAATTGATATTGCTTTAGCAAATAAAGAAAGAGAAATACCAGAATATATACAGCTAGATGAAAAAAATAAAAAATTTAAATTTATTAGAACTCCAAAATTTGAAGAAGTGCCATATCCTATAATTATGGAACCAAATTTAGTAATTGAGTATTATTCAAGATAAAAATATTTTAAATATAATTTACCATTTTATTAAAACTTTCAGATGATGTTGATGTAAATCGACCCCATCCTGTTAATCTAACTCCTTCAGTGTTTCCTGCTATAGTTCTATGAACTAAATTCATTGAGAAAATTACTGATTGAGAATTATTAATTTCTATTATCTTATTTTTACACTTTTTTTTTATTTTATCTGGTACTTTTAATTCTAAGTAAGCTGATTTTGTTCGAACTTTATTTTTTTTATATTCGTGTTTAAGTCTTCCAAAATTATGAGAACCTTCAAGAACTTCCATTGTTCCAATACTTTTATTCGCATCTGTAAAAGGTGACCATACTGTATAAGAGTCTTTATAACTTATATTATAAAATATTCCGCTTTTATTCATTGATGGTAAATCAAAATGATCTTGATGCCATGCTAATGCATGATGGTATTGAGGTGATAAATCTATTCTTATTTGTTGAGCAACATTAAAAACATTTTTTTTCTTAAATAAAATATTCAAAGTATTAATAATATTTTTATCATTATGGTGATCTGAAAGACACACATCTCTACCAAGCATATTATATAATCTTGATGAATCTTTAGCATGTTTTAATTTTAAAAGATTAAATTTATTAAAAAGGGATTTCTGATCTAAATTATTTTTATCTAAAATATCAGTAAAATTTTTATTTTTTTTAGTAGAATTTCTTTGCAAAAAAAAATTTGCTAATCTATTTGCCTGAGTAAGAACATTTTTTCTCGACGATTTATTTGAATGGTTAACAATAAGATAACCATTCTTTTTCATTTTTTTTAAAATATCTTCGTTAGTCATAGAATATTATAATTGTGTAAAATTTACTTTTAAATACCAATTAATCAAAACTTATCAATATTTTTATTAAGTATATTTAGACACACTTTGATTATATAAAAGAATTAACTAAATTGATTAGATTATGAATATATCAAAAAAAATCTCCTTATTTTTGGTTTTTCTATCTTTAGCTTTGTTTTTATACATTTTTTACAAATCAGAAATCGTGTTTTCAGGAGATAGATTTACATACTATGTCACTTATTATTTAATAAGTCTTTTATTTTTTATTTTTTCAATATTCATTTTTCTTATTAACAATGAATTAAGGATAAGATTTATTTTAGTTTTTTTTTCAATTATTTTTTCAATTTATTGCATAGAGTTTTTTCTCAAATTAAAAAATAGATCTCTTATCTTTAATACACAATCAATTGATAATGAAATTTATATACCTAAAGATGCACAAGGAAGAACAAAAAAAGAATTGTACAATGAGTTAAAAAAAAAAAATTCAGAAATAAAATTATACGTACCACCAATTAAATTGATAAATGATAGCGACATGACTTTTCCTCTAACAAGTATTTCTAATGTTGAAACTATTAGTTGTAATGAAAATGGATTTTTTCCTATTTATTTAAGTGATCGTTATGGTTTTAATAATCCTGATATTGAATGGGATAAAGATGATTTAGAATTTTTAATTGTCGGTGACTCTTTTGCACACGGTGACTGTGTTAATGAACAAGATAGTTTGTCAGGACAATTAAGATCAATTGTTAATTCTAATAATAGCACAATAAGCTTAGGTCATTCAGGAAATGGACCTTTATTAGAATTTGCTAGTTTAAAAGAATATTATCCTAAAGATAAAAAAGTCAGGAATGTTATTTGGTTATATTATGAAGGAAATGATTTGATTAACTTAATAAATGAAAAAAAAAGTAAGATTTTATTAAATTATTTAAATGATCAAAATTTTTCGCAAGATTTAAAATCTCAACAAAAACAAATTGATAAGATGATTTATGATTATTTCTTAAGAGTTTACAAAAACTCAAATGAAAATAAAAATAAACCAAAAAATAATAGTATTAAGAATTATTTCTTAACTTTTTTAAAGCTTCAAGAATTGAGAGTAAATATTATCGATAGGTTTTTTGAGGGTATTGACTCTGATTTTAGTAAGATTTTATTTTTATCAAATACTTTTCTGAAAAATAATAACTCAAAATTATTTTTTGTGTATATCCCAGAATATTATAGGTTTAAAAATATGGCAATGATTCAAAATTCTAGTAGAAAATACAAAAAGATTTTAAAAATAGTTAATAATCTTAAAATACCAATAATAGATTTAAAAGAATTGATAGAAAATAAAGATAACCCTTCATCATATTATTCTAAAAATGGAGTTCATTTTAACGAAAAGGGATATAGTTTTGCTGCTAGTGAAATATATTTGAGAATAAAAAATTGATTTTATTTTTTAAAATTAATGCCTTTACCTTCAAAAACTTTTTTTAATTCACCGTTTTCATACATTTCTTTAATAATATCACAGCCTCCAACAAACTCTTTTTTTATATAAAGTTGTGGAATAGTTGGCCAATCACTAAAAGCCTTAATGCCTTCTCTTAAAGATTGATCTTCTAGGACGTTTATACCTTTATAATTTACTTCTAATATTTTAAGTATATTTGAAACAGCCATTGAAAATCCACATTGAGGCGCATCTGGAGTACCTTTCATAAATAGACATACTTCATTTTCATTAATGTGATTTTGTATTAAATTTTTTGTTTGATCATCCATTACTGTTCCTTTGTTTTAATTGCAAGAGCATGTAACTCATTTCCCATTTTTCCTTTAAGAGAGTTATATACCATTTTGTGTTGTTCAATTTTACTTTTCCCAATAAATTTTGATGAAGTTATAGTAGCAGAATAGTGATTTCCATCACCAGCTAAATCCTGAATTTCAATTGAAGCATCCGGCATTGCTTCTTTGATGTGTTTCTCTATTTCTTTTAAATCCATTGCCATTATGAGCTCATAAATTTTACTAACCAATTACTATTATAAGATTTTAATTCGTCAATCGTAACTTTTGTCTTTTCATTGATAATCATGAATTTATCTCTAATTTTGCCCACTTCTTCATAATGTACAGAGTTTTTTTCTAATATTTGGCTAACTTCTTTAAAATCAGATTTTTCAATTTCTATAATGTACCTTCCTTGATCTTCAGAGAAAAAATACTCAATTTCATTAATTAATAGATTAGTTTGTTTTAATTCAATGCCTTTATTACCCTTAATACACATTTTACTAATTGCAGTAATTAAACCTCCAAGGGAGATGTCATGAGCACTTTTAATATAATCTTTCATAGCAAGTTGAAGTAATGTTTCTCCGTTATTTTTTTCATTAAAAAGATTTACTTCCGGGGGTGGGCCATTTTTTTCATCTAAGATTACTCTAGCAAATAAACTTTGATCAATATGACCTTCTGTTTTGCCAATTAGTAAAACTAAATTATTAACTTCTTTAAAATCCATTGTTATCATTTTGTTATAATCTTTAATCAAACCAACACCACCTATCGAGGGGGTGGGTTTTATTCCAATTTCTTTTGTTTGGTTGTAAAAAGAAACATTTCCTGAAACTATAGGGAAATCTAAATATTTACTTGCTTCACCAATTCCCTGAACACATTCGACAAATTCACCCATATTATCTTCATTTTCTGGACTTCCAAAGTTTAAACAATTTGTTATTGCTACTGGAGTAGCTCCAACAGAAATCAAATTTCTCCAACTTTCAGCGACCACTTGTTTACCTCCAGTTAAAGGATGAGCCCAACAATAAACTGCTGAAGAGTCTACAGTGGCAGCTACCGCTTTATCTGTACCATGAACTCTAACTACACCAGAATCTCCTCCAGGTTTTTGAATAGTATCGCCCATGACAGTATGATCATATTGTTGCCAAATCCATTCTTTACTACAAACGTTAGGATTAGATAAAATTTTTTTTAAAACATCTTTTATTTTTAGTTTACTGTAAGTTTCTTTTTTAATTTTATTTTTTTTAGGTAATTTAGCTTTTTTCCACTTTCGGTCATATAAAGGAGAATTTTCAACCAATATATTTATAGGTATATTTGCAACTTGATCATTATCAAAAAATAATTCAATATTCTTAGAATTTGTTGTTTTTCCTATTACAGCAAAATCTAAATTCCATTTATCAAATATTTTTTTTGCCATATCTTCTTTCCCATTTTCTAAAATAATCAACATTCTTTCTTGACTTTCTGAAAGCATTATCTCGTAAGGTGTCATCTTTGCTTCTCTACAAGGGACTTTATTTAAATTAATTTCAATTCCCAAGTTTCCTTTTGAAGCCATTTCAATACTTGAAGATGTAAGGCCAGCTGCTCCCATATCTTGGATTGCAATAATGGAGTCTCCCGCCATAAGTTCTAAACAAGCTTCTAATAAAAGCTTTTCAGTAAACGGATCTCCAACTTGAACTGTAGGTTTTTTTTCCTCAATTTTTTCATCAAAACTTGCAGAAGCCATACTCGCACCATGAATACCATCCCTACCTGTTTTGGATCCTACATAAATAACTGGTTTATCTAATCCTGCTGCTTTTGAGTAAAATATTTTATTTTTTTTAACAAGTCCCAAAGTCATAGCATTAACTAGAATATTTCCATTATAAGAGCTGTCAAAAGATGTTTGTCCAGCAATTGTTGGAACACCCATACAATTACCATAACCACCAATGCCGTGAACCACCCCTCTTAGAAGATTTTTTGTTTTTTTGTGTTGAGGAGATCCAAAATGGATTGAATTTAAATTTGCTATTGGTCTGGCCCCCATAGTAAAAACATCCCGCATGATACCCCCAACTCCTGTTGCTGCACCTTGATAGGGTTCAATAAAAGAAGGGTGATTATGGCTTTCAATTTTAAATACTATTGCATCTCCATCTTCAATATCAATTACTCCAGCATTTTCACCAGGTCCTTGAATAACTTTTTTTCCTGAAGTAGGTAGATTTTTTAAATGAAGTCTAGAAGATTTATAGGAACAATGTTCGTTCCACATTGCTGAAAAAATACCAAGTTCAGTTAAATTTGGTGTTCTCTTTAACAGTTCACATAGCTTTTTATACTCATCTGCTTTTAAACCATGATCTATTGCTATTTTTTCATTAACTAACATTATTTAATATTATTTATTAAGTTTTTAAAAAATAAAGATCCATCCTCTCCAGATAAACTTTGATCAATCATTCTTTCCGGATGTGGCATCATTCCTAAAACATTTTTTTGTTTATTAAAGATCCCCGCAATATTCTTTAATGAACCATTTGGATTGAATTGATCTTCTGTTTGACCATTATTATCACAATAGTAAATTGCAATTTGGTTGTTATCTTCAATTTCTTTAAGTTGATCTTTCGTACAAAAATAGTTTCCTTCATTGTGTGCTATATGAAACTCAAAAATATCTTTATCAAGATTTTTAAAATAAGGGTTATCTTTATTTTTTATTTTAATGAATATATTCTTACATATAAATTCTAAATATTTGTTTCTTAACAAAACTCCAGGCACCAAACCTGTTTCAACTAATATTTGGAAACCATTACAGATCCCCATTACTAAACCACCTGATTTTGCAAAATTTATTACTGAATGCATAATTTTGGATTTAGAGGCCATACTTCCACATCTAAGATAATCGCCATAAGAAAAACCACCTGGCAGAACAACTAAATCACTTTTTGGTAATTCATTATCATCATGCCATACCATTTTATTTTTAAAACCAAATTTATTTAGAGCAACATCCATGTCTCTATCACAATTTGAACCAGGAAAGGTTATTACAGATGATTTCATTAATTATTGTGTTTCAATAATTTGATAATTTTCGATAACAAGATTAGCTAAAAGTTTCTTGCACATATCTTCAACTATTTTTTTAGCTTTTACAGGGTCATTTTCTTCAACATCAATTTCAAAATATTTTCCTTGTCTTACTTCATTTACATGGTTGAAACCTATGCCATCTAAAGCTTGTTGAATTACTTTACCTTGTGGATCCAAAACATCTTTCTTAAGAGTTATAATTGCTGAAACTTTCATTTACTTTTTTTTTTAACTGAAGATAGTTTTGTAACATTTACAGCTGATATATTTGATTGTTCATGAAGAATACCAAGTCTTTTTGCAACTTCAGTGTAAGCAGGAATTAAATCTCCTAGATCTTTTCTAAATCTATCTTTATCAAGTTTTTTTTCAGTAATAGAGTCCCATAATCTACACGTGTCAGGACTTATTTCATCAGCTAAAATGATTTCATTTTTGCCATTGTTCTTTACTCTTCCAAATTCTAATTTAAAATCGATTAATTTTATTCCAACACCTCTAAACATACCTATCATAAAATCATTAATCCTAAAGATCATTTTTTTTACTTTTTCAATTTCATTTCTAGTCGCCCAATCAAATGTGTAAATATGATCCTCAGAAATTAATGGATCTCCAAGGGCATCATCTTTTAAACAATACTCAATCAAAGGTTCTCTTAAAACAGTTCCATCTTCTATTCCTAATCTTTTAGTGATTGATCCTGTTGCTATATTTCTGATAACGAATTCGATTGGAATTATCTCTGCTAATTTGATAATTTGTTCTCTCATATTGAGTCTTTTAACTAAATGATTTTTAATTCCTATTTGAGATAAATTTGAAAGAATATATTCCGAAATTCTATTATTTAAAACTCCCTTACCTTCAATTATACTTTTTTTTTGGTTATTAAATGCAGTAGCATCATCTTTAAAATATTGGATAACCAAATTTTTATCTGATGTAGCGTAAATAATTTTTGCTTTTCCTTCATAAATTTTTTTTCCTTTTTTCATTATTTAAATACTCTTCTAAAAATTAAATTTACATTTTTGAAATGTTTAGAATAACTAAAAATAGTCTTTAATCTATTTGTAGAAATTTTATTCATAATATATTTATCAGATTTAATAACTTCAAATAAATTTAAATTTTCAGCAAAACATTTTTTTGCACAAGTTTGAACCATTTTATAAGATTTTTCCCTACTCAAACCTGTTTTAGTTAACTCCAACATTAGCTCTTGAGAAAAAATTAGTCCTTTAGTTAAATTTAAATTTTCTAACATTTTTTTGGGATATACAATCATATTATCTAGAATGTTAGTTAATCTTACTAGAGCAAAATCCAGAGTTATATTTGCATCTGGCCCTATATTTCTCTCTACACTTGAATGTGAAATGTCTCTCTCATGCCATAATGCAATATTTTCTAGGGCAGGGGTTACTGTGCTCCTGACCATCCTTGCAAGACCAGTAAGATTTTCACTTAGTATTGGGTTTTTTTTGTGTGGCATTGCTGACGAACCTTTTTGATTTTTTGAAAAGTATTCTTGAAGTTCATAAACTTCAGTTCTTTGCAAATGTCTTATTTCAATCGCTACTCTCTCAATTGAGCCTGCAATAATTCCCAAAACTGAAAAATAAAATGCATGACGGTCTCTTGGAATAATTTGTGTTGAAATAGGCTCAACTTTTAAACTTAGTTTTTTTGCGACATGTTTTTCAACGTTTGGATTAATATTTGCAAAAGTTCCAACAGCACCTGAGATGGCACAAGTAGAAATTTCATCAATTGCATCAATTAATCTTTTTTTATTTCTTTTGAATTCTTCGTAAAAAGATGCAAGCTTTAAGCCAAAGGTAATTGGCTCTGCGTGAATACCATGACTTCTACCCATGCAGGGTGTAAATTTATATCTTCTTGCCTGTCTTTTTAAGACTTTAAGTATTTGATTTAAATCTTTTACTAGAATTTTACCAGACTGAACTAACTGAATGTTAAAACTTGTGTCTACCACATCTGATGAAGTCATTCCTTGATGAAGGTATCTAGCTTTAATACCTGCTTTTTCAGTCACAGAAGTTAAAAAAGCAATTACATCATGTTTGACTTGGCCCTCAATTTGATGAATCCTTTTTACATTTATTTTTGCTTTTTTTCTTACAATTGAAGATACACCCCTTGGTATTTGTCCAAGTTTTTCCATTGCTTGAGCTGCAGCTATTTCAACATCAAGCCAAATTTTATATTTGTTTTCTTCTGACCAAATATCAGTGAGTTCTTTTCTCGAGTATCTTTTAATCATTAATTATAAGTATGGGGGCTTTAAATAACCTTTAGCAGATTCTGTAAAGATTTCATAACCATTTTCTGTAATTCCTATTGTATGCTCAAATTGTGCAGATAAAGATTTATCTTTTGTAACAGCAGTCCAACCATCATTAAGCATTTTAACATCATATTTTCCAGCATTAATCATTGGTTCAATTGTAAAAGTCATGCCTGGTGTTAACTCTTTGCCGGTATTCTTGTTTCCATAATGTAATATGTTTGGTGGTTCGTGAAAAGTAGTGCTAATACCATGACCACAAAAATCTCTTACTACAGAAAAACCTTTTTCCTCAACATAGGATTGAATTTCATAACCAATATCACCAAGTTTTATTCCAGGTTTCAAAATCTTAATTGCCTTCATCATTGACTCATAAGTTGCATCAATAAGATTATTCAATTTAACGGGAGTTTTTCCAATACAAAACATTCTACTAGTATCACCATAATGCTCATTTATAATCGCTGTAACATCTACATTCACTGCGTCTCCTTCTTCTAAAATTCGATTTTCAGATGGAATACCATGACAAACAACGTGATTTAAAGATGTACATAAAGATTTTTTAAAACCACGATAATATAATGGAGCCGAGTATCCTCCATTATCACGAATAAACTCATAACCAAGTTTATCTATATAGTTGGTAGAAATTCCTTCTTTGATATTATCTGTAAGCATGTCTAATGTTTTAGCAGCGAGTTTCCCTGCAACTCTCATTTTTTCAAATTTTTCTGAATAATTACTCATCTATAATTTTAATTTTTTTATCAATAAATATTTCTTTTGAACTTACTTTACACCTATAAGCTAAAAAATTAACACCAGCTTTTTTTGCTTTAAGATAATTTTTATAATATTCATTATCTATATCCTTAGCTATTTTAAAACATTCCATATTTTGTATCTGGACTAAAAATATTAAGTAAGTTTTATAACCTTTTTTTATGGCATCAATAAGGGTAAGTAAATGTTTTGAGCCCCTAGATGTAATTGCATCTGGAAATTCAGCAGTTTTTTTTTCTCTAAAAAGTGTTACATTTTTTACCTCTACAAAGCTTTTTTGCTCCTTTTTTTCTAATAAAAAGTCAAACCTTGTTTCTTTATTAAAATAAACTTCAGCTTTAATTTTATCATTATCTTTTAATTCTTTAATTAGATTTTTTTTTAGGCCATGATTAACAATTTTGTTGGCCATATGAGTATTTACTCCAACAAGATTTTTGTGAGCCTTGATCATTTCTAGGCCATATTTTAATTTTCGTTTAGGGTCATCATTTTTAAGCAGGTAAACATCGTTACCTTCGTTTAATAGACCTTTCATCGAACCTGTATTAGGACAATGGGCCGTGACAATTTCTTTATTCAATTTAACATCAACAAAAAAACGTTTATATCTTTTGATTAATTTGCCTTTTAATAAAGACTTGGTAAATTCCATATTCAAATTATACATATAAAAATGACAAAAAACACAAAAGTAAATGCCGCGATATTAATAATTGGAAATGAAATTCTATCTGGAAGAACTCAAGATACAAATACTAGCACTTTAGCAGTTTGGCTTAACACAATTGGAGTTAAGGTAAATGAAGTAAGAGTTATTCCTGATGTTGAAAAAACAATTGTTAATACACTTAATCTATTAAGAAAAGAAAATGATTATGTTTTCACAACTGGCGGTATTGGTCCAACTCACGACGACATTACAGCGGAGTCAGTTTCAAAAGCTTTTGGTGTTAAATATGAAATACATAAAGAGGCCTTTAAAATATTAGAGGCTTATTACAAACCAGGTGAATTTAACGAGGGAAGACAAAGAATGGTATGGATGCCCGCAAATGCAGAATTAATTTTAAACCCAACAAGTGGCGCTCCAGGATTTAGTGTTGAAAATGTATTTTGTCTACCTGGTGTTCCTTCAATTATGAAATCTATGTTAGGTAGTTTAAAAAACAGAATTATCGGTGGAGAGCCTATCCTAAGCCATACCATTAGTTTAAGAACAGTTGAAAGCGAAATTGCAAACTCATTAACTTTAGTACAAGATAAAAATAAAGATGTTGAGATAGGTAGTTACCCTTTCTTTCATGCTGGAAAATTAGGTGTTTCAATTGTACTTCGATCAGAAAACCAATCTAAGATAGATATTTGTAATTCACAAATTTTAGAATTTATAAAAGAAAAAAAAATCGAAATAGTAGATCGTTAAATGCTTTATTTTGCTTATGGTAGTAATCTTAATCATTTTCAAATGAAAAGAAGATGTAAAGATAGCATTTTTTTGAAAAAGATTAATCTTAAGAATTTTAAACTTACATTTAGAAGTAAATATAGAGCTGCAGATATCGAACCAAAAAAAAATTCAATAGTTCCAGGCGGTTTATTTGAAATATCTAAAAGTGATGAAAAAAAACTTGATGTTTATGAGGATTACCCAAAGTTATACAAAAAATATTATTTTTATTTTTATGGCAAAAGAGTAATGACTTACACAATGGTTAAAAAAACACCTTTCAAATTTCCAACAGAACGATATCTAAATGTTGTAAAACAAGGATATAAGGATTGCAATCTTGATAAAAAAAACTTACAAAATGCTTTAAAGTTGATGTGAAATGAATATTTCAATTGTAATACCCTGCCACAACGAAGAAAAAAATATCCCTGAAATTACCGAAAGATTTATGAAAATAATAAAAGAAACTGATTTGGAGTTATACAAAATAATATTTGTTGATGATGGATCAACAGATCACAGTTGGCAAGAAATTAGTTCTTTGACTAAAAAATTTAAAAATAAGATTTTAGGAGTAAAGTTATCAAGAAACTTTGGTCATCAAAACGCTGTTATGACAGGTTTAAAATTTTGTAAAAGTGATTTAACATTAATTATTGATGCTGATTTACAAGATCCCCCAGAACTATTAAAAGAAATGTTTGATAAGTTAAAAAATGAAAAAGCTAATTGTGTTTATGGAAAAAGAATTTCTAGAAAAGATACTTTTTTTAAAAAAATAACTGCAAAAATGTTTTATAGAATCTTTAATAAACTCTCATATACTAAAATACCTCTCGATGCAGGAGATTTTAGGTTGATCGATAATAAGATAGTTCAAAACCTGATTAAGTTAAATGAGACAGACCCATTTATAAGAGGACTTGTTCCATGGACAGGATTTAAACAAATTCCAATAGAGTATGATAGAAGTGAGAGAAAAAGTGGTGAGTCTAGTTACGATTTAAAAAAAATGTTAAATTTAACTTTAGATGGAATGTTGAGTTTTTCAAACTTCCCACTAAAGATTTCATATTATATTTGTCTGATTTCATTATTCATATTATTTTTATTAGTAGTGTACACATTAAATAGCTTTTTTAGTGGTCAAACAGTTCCAGGCTGGACAAGTTTAATTATTGTAATATTGTTTTTTAATTCTATTCTTTTTTTTATACTGGCAATTTTTGGAGAATACTTGGGAAGAATATTTTTAGAAATTAAAAAAAGACCTAATGTAATAATATCAGAAGTTACAGAAGATTGATATTTTTGATAGATGCATCTATTTATAAAAAACTTTAAATACAGTCTATTATTATTAATTTTATTAGTTCCTTTATTCTACTTTTTTTTATATTCAAATTTTTGGAATATATTTATAGGCAATTCGCAAATTATCTTTAGTGACTTAAAATTAAATATTCATTGGTTAAAGTGTAACTATCAAAATTTTAAAGTTTATGAGGATAATACTTGTAATTTGTTTAGAACAAATTATGGACCATCTTTATTTTTTATACCATTTAATGAAACTTTAGAAAGTTTTTATCTTAAATATTTTCCGTATATAATTTATCTAATTTTTCCTTTAGCAAGTATTTTGATTAACAATCCCAAAAATTTGTCTCAGTCAATAATTCTATTTATCGTATTATTCAATCCTGCAGTTTTTTTATTACTCGAAAGAATGAATTTTGATATTTATGTTTTGTTATTTTTGATTTTTATTGTTTACAATAAAATTTTCTTTTTAAACTGGATTATAATTATTTTTTTGGGACTAACAAAAATCTATCCTTTTATTTTAGGTATAAGTATTTTTTTCGAAAATTTAATGAGATCTAAAAGAATGATGTTTTATATATTTTTATTAATAGCAATTACAAGCTTAACATATGTATCTTTAAATTTTGATAAATATTTGTATGTATTAACCTCTGGTGGTGCAAAAGCGGGTTTACACTTATTATTTTCTATTAAAAGTTTTTCTAAAATTTTAAAGTATCAATTTGATATTAACTATATTTTATCATTACCTATAATTTTATTTTTTTTCATTTATTTGATTAAAAAAATTATCAATCAATTAAATCAAAACGATTTTATGAAATCTTTTGATTTAGAGTCAAAAAAAGTAAAATTATTCATTTTATCGGGAACAACGATATCATTATGTTATATTTTTTTTTCAAATTATCTCTACAGAGAAGCCTTTTTCATTCTATTATTGCCTTTTTTAAATGATCTATTCTTTGATAAAAAAATATTTTTAATGAAAATTTTATTATACCTATTTTTAATAAAATTTTCTTTCCAGTATATTTATGGATATTTTAATGTTGTTGAAAGTTTTTATTATATAGATAATGTAAGATATTATTCCGCATCTTTTTTAATAGTAAGTTTTATTAAGGGTGTAATAGATTTTTTTACTATTGCATTTATAAGTTCAATAACTTTTATGATGATTAAAGAATATTATAAAAAAATTAAATCTATAAATTATTAATTGTGATAAAAATCTTAATCACTGGTGCTTCTGGATATATTGGTTCATCATTGTATTTTCATTTAAAAAGAAAGTACAAAATCTTAGCAATTGACAAAAATAAAAATTCTTTTTTTAAGATAAAATTATGTAATTTACTCAATCAAAAAAAGATCGAAAAATTACTTAAAGAATTTAAACCAAATACTATTGTTCATTTAGCAGGTCAATCTCTTGTAGATGAAACAATAGGTAAGAAAAAATATTATGACAATAATTGTAAAGCTACAAAAAATCTAATTCATGCTATGAAAAAAAATAATATTAAAAATATCATTTATTCAAGTACTGCTGCTGTATATAAATATAAGAATACAAAATTAAAAGAAAATGATGTTTTAATACCCAAAAGTACATATGCTAAAAGTAAATTATTTTCTGAAAAAATAATCACAAAATCTAAAATTAATTATTTAATAATGAGATTTTTTAATGCATGTTCTGCATTAGATAAACCTTTAGTAATTGGTGAATTACATAATCCCGAAACTCATTTAATACCAACTTTAATTTATAAAAATTTATTCAAGAAAAAAATGTATATTTATGGAAATGATTATAATACCTCTGATGGCACTTGTGTCAGGGATTATATTCATGTGAAAGATATATGTGAAGCTATAAGTAAATCTATAGTTTATTTAGAAAAAAAATCTAGTAGATCATCGATATTGAATATAGGAACATCATATAATTATTCCATAAAAAAAATAATTAGTATTGTAGAAAAAATTACAAAAATTAAAAGTTTACTGTATTTCAAAAAAAAAAGAAAAGGAGATACAGATACATTAATTTGTGACAATACCAGAGCTTACAAATTGTTAAAATGGAAACCTAAAAACTCAAATATCAAGAAAATCATAGTTGATGAAATTAGATGGATTAGATTTTTCTCAAAAAGGGGAATTGTTAGAAAGTTTAAAAATTACTTTTAAATTAGATCTAGATTGATTTTATAAATTTTGTAAACTTATTTTTTTAATTTCCTACTTTAATAGTAAAGATGAGTTCTTTTACTTTTTTACCATTTTTATTTCCTACTATTCTAACTTCTGCTCCACTATTTGGAACAAAAAGTAGATAAGTAAATGTATTATCACCATTAATTATTTCTTCTTCTTCATTAATTATAATTTGATCTATTTTACCCTCTTGAATAGCTCCACTAATAGAGACTGTTCCTTCAGCATCTACTAATATCAATTTTCCCTCTTTAGCCCATTTAGGTTCGTTAATTTCAATTAATTTAGGACCAACTTTTACAACAGTATCTTCAGAATCTTTTTTTACTAGCAACTTAGACTCAATATATCCCTCTGCACAAATATCATCTTTTCTTATTTTTACTCTTGAGAAATTTTTATTTTTTGTAGAGACAGCATAGAATAATAATTTTTGACCTTTTTTAACTTCACCAACAACCTTAGAATCTTTACTCGCTTTAATATAAATTTTTGTTTTTTTTGATGCTTTATGATTAAATGGAAGATCTCCGCAGTCGCCTACACCTTTTAATTTTTCAACGTTTTCTTGATTTTCTTTCTCTAATTTTTCGAGCTTAATTAATGTGCACCATTCATCTAACTTACAAAGTCGATGCATTTTTCTCTGCATTTTACAAAACTGTTTTTCTAAAATATTTCTATCTTCAGGTAATTTACAAGTTATAGGTTCGTGTTCTTTACCATCAATTTTATGAGCATAAGCATCGTTTAAGTTAAAAATAAAAACTAATATTAAAACTAATAATAAATCTAAAGTTATTAATTTAATTTTTTTTTCCATAACTATTTATTTAATAATTCTTTTATATGATCTGCTGAAATAGAAAAATTCCAAGCAGGGGATCCAAATGTATTTAATCCAACAAGATAACCATTTTTATCAAATAAAGGACCACCTGAGCTTCCAGGTGCAATAGTTGCACTATGATTTATAATTTTAGTGTCATCAGCAATAACATAGTCACCATATTTATTTTCACCAGATTTACCAGCAGTTCCTAAATATTGAATTTCTCCTTGAGCTGTATGCCCTTCTAAATTTGCTGGTGTTCCAAGCGATCTAACAAAATCACCTCTAGATAATTTTTCAAATTTGATAAATCTTTTAACAGCGTTCATTTTTAAGCCAAATTCAGATCTTCCATCTTTTTTAACAATACACACATCATGTTCTGGAGCTTCTTTATATGTTGTAGCTGTATCATAATTATCCTTGTTAATATTTTTAATTAGTATTACAGCTTTTTCATTATTCTTAGATGCATTGGTAACATGACAGTTTGTGGCAATAAGATTTTCATCTAAAATAACTCCTGAACCACCACCCAAAGACCTATAATCTTTTTCACTAATTACCTCAAAAATATCAATTCTCACCGTGAAAGCTTCTAAAGTTTCTATATTGCTTTTAGGTTT
>CACKZI010000003.1 GCA_902604605.1 uncultured Pelagibacteraceae bacterium
GTGTAGGGGTATCTTCAAAAGGTATATTCGGTACTGGAGTAAGTGTTGCATTAGATCCTAGATCAGTAGGAACTCAAATAGATGATTCGATAATGCAAAAAAATTTATCTGCAAGAGTTCTTCTTTTAGACAAAAAGTACTTACTTCAAGTTAAATCCAAAGTGCTTGACGGAAGAATATTTCTCACTGGAAAAGTTGATAATCCAGAGGAAAAACTCAAATTGACAAAAATGGCTTGGGAAACTGATGGAGTAAGGTCAGTAAGAAACGATATAAAGATAAAAGAGGAATTTAATTTTAAACAATCTTCAAAAGATATTTTAATAACTTCAAAATTAAGAGCTGCCTTAATCTTTAATAAAAATATCAAGGCAACAAATTATCAAATTGATACTTATAAAAGAAAAATCTATATCTACGGTATTGCAATTTCATCTGAAGAAAAAGATGAAGTTATAAATGAGGCTAACCAAATATCAGATGTTGAGAATGTAGTTGCAAGTATTTTACTTGTTGACAATTTAAGAATACAAAAAAATTAGTCTACTTTTTTATAATCAATAACATCTGCAGAATATGCAGCTATAGAAGCCAGGTTTAGAATTTCTGAAGTTGAACTTCTCAAAGGTGCAATTTCAATGGGTAAACCTAGACCAATAAGTAATGGTCCAATTACTTTAGCATCTCCCAAGGTTTTCATCATCTTATAAGAAATTGCAGCACTATGCTGTCCAGGCATTATTAAAATATTTGCATTACCAACTATTTTTGAAAAAGGATAAAGACTTTTATATTCTTCATTAAGAGCAACATCTGGTTGCATGTCTCCATCAAACTTAAAATCCACATTTTTATCCTTTAAAATCTCAACAGCTTTTTTTATGTGTTTTGTTCTACTTGTAGATGGTTGACCAAAGGTAGAGTGAGAAACAAAAGCTACTTTAG
This sequence comes from uncultured Pelagibacteraceae bacterium, assembly GCA_902604605.1. Classification (GTDB taxonomy): domain Bacteria; phylum Pseudomonadota; class Alphaproteobacteria; order Pelagibacterales; family Pelagibacteraceae; genus Pelagibacter. The sequence continues at coordinate 946 of CACKZI010000003.1, forward strand.
GATCAAACCCAAATAATCTTACTACTCTAGCTGCTGAAATTGCCATTTCGGCCATTTGTTCAGAACTTGGGTACTCATGGACACTAGTATCACCAACAAAAATTGTTTTACCTTTATGAACAACAAGGTTTAATCCGAACATTATTTCACCAGATCTTACATCTACCACTTGTTTAATTTTTTCTAAAGAGGCACCAAATCTTCTAGTGTTACCTGTCACTGCACCATCAGCATCCCCGCAAGCCACCATGCAAGATGCCCAAATTACTCGATCATTTCTAACTAATCTGTCACAATCCCACTCTAATAAACCCTGTTCCCTTTGAAGTTTTTTAAATAAATATTTTACATATTTTTCTCTTTTAGAAGTATCTTTGGAGTTAACGATTTCAATATCAAAATTCTCATTATAACCAATTTTTTTTATTTGTTCTTTGACTTTTTCCTCTTTACCTATGAGTATTGGAATTCCTAATCTTGAATTTTTAAATGCAATTGCAGCCTTTAAAGTATTTTCGTCTTCACCATCTGCAAAGACAATTTTTTTTTGATTTTTTTTAATATAGTTATTAATACCCTGCATAATAGTGACAGTAGGATCCAATCTTTGTTTAAGTTGATCTTGATAAAGCTCAAAATTTTCAATTTTTTTTCTTGCTACACCACTATCAATAGCTGCTTTAGCTACCGCAACTGGTATTATGCTTATAAGTCTTGGATCAAAAGTAGATGGAATTATATAATCTTTACCATAATGTGGTCTATCGCCACCCATTGCTGCCACAACTTCATCAGGAACATCTTCTCTTGCAAGTTTAGCAATAGCATTTGCAGCTGCAACTTTCATTTCTTCATTGATTGTTTTTGATCTCACATCTAAAGCTCCCCTAAAAATATAAGGGAAGCCTATTAAATTATTAACTTGATTAGGGTAATCAGACCTTCCGGTTGCAACTATAGCGTCATCACGAACCTGCTCAACCTCCTCAGGCGTAATTTCAGGATCAGGATTCGCACAAGCAAAAATAATTGGATTTTTTGCCATTTTTTTTACCATATTTTTGGTGAGAGCACCTTTTGCAGAGAGACCTAAAAATACATCAGCATTTTTTATTGCATCATCCAAAGTTCTACTTGATGTTTCAATTGCATACCTTGATTTCCATTGATTAAGATTCTCTCTGCCCCTATAGATCACTCCTTTTCGATCCACCATAGTGATATTATCTTGAGGAACACCACTATTTTTAAATAAGTTCGCACATGCCATTGCTGATGCACCAGCTCCATTAACAATGACTTTAATTTTTTTTATAGATTTTTTTGTAATATCTAAAGCATTAATTAAAGCAGCTGTTGTGATAATAGCTGTTCCATGCTGATCATCATGAAAAACTGGAATATCAAGAATTTCTTTTAATTTTTCTTCTATTATAAAACAATCGGGTGCCGCTATATCCTCTAAATTTATTCCTCCAAAAGAGGGCGAAAAATTTTTAATAGAATTAATAATTTCTTCAGGATCTTTTGCGTCTATTTCAAGATCGATAGAGTCTATGTCTGCAAATCTTTTAAACAATATAGCTTTCCCCTCCATCACTGGTTTAGAGGCCAGAGCACCTAAATCACCCATTCCGAGAATTGCTGAACCATTACTAATTACTGCAACTAAATTTCCTTTACTGGTATAGTCGTATGCTGCATCTGGATTTTCACTAATCTTTTTAACTGGAACCGCAACACCAGGTGAGTAAGCAAGAGCAAGATCTCTCTTCGTAATCATGCTTTTAGAAGCCACAATCTCAATCTTGCCTGGTTTCTTCTGACTATGAAATTCTAAAGCTTCCTTGTCTGTATAATGATCGACTTTTGTTTTTTTCATTTTAGTTAATTAGGTGTACAAATGGGGTAAAATTAAGACTAATATGATTTATGAATTTAATTAAGTCAACAGGGACTTTCGGATTTTATACCATAATAAGCAGAATTCTAGGTTATTTAAGAGATATTTTAATTGCAATATTTCTAGGAACAACTTTTCTAGCAGATGTATTTTTTGTTGCGTTTAGAATACCCAATACATTTAGAAGATTATTTGCTGAGGGAACTTTTAATGCTGCCTTTGTGCCAAGTTACACAACTGAATTAACAAAAGGAAAATCTAAATCGAACAAATTTGCAGGGGATATCTTCAATCTAATGTTTATTGGTTTAATGTTTCTTGTTTTGATAATTGAAATTTTTATGCCAGTTTTCGTAAGCCTTATTGCTCCAGGATTTGTTGAAAACACTAAAAAAATTGAACTTGCAGTAAATCTTACAAGAATAACTTTTCCATTTTTATTTTTTGTAAGTTTATCATCTTTTTTTTCAGCTATTCTAAATTCACATAATAAATTTGCTGCTGCCTCAGCAGCACCAATTATTCTAAACTTAGTTTTAATTGGAATTTTATTATGTAGCAAAATATTAAACGATCAACTTATATATTATCTTGCTTATGGAGTTTCATTTGCTGGTTTTTTACAAATTATCTTTTTGTATAAATTTGCTCATAGATTTTATTCAATTAAATTTAATTTTAATTTGAAAATTACAAGAACAGTAAAAAATTTTTTTAAAAAACTTTTACCAAGTATTTTTTCTTCAGGTGTCACTCAAATAAACATACTTGTCGGAACTATTATTGCCTCTTTCCAAGCAAGTGCTGTATCATACCTTTATTATGCAGATAGAATTTATCAAATTAACTTAGCTATTGCTGGTATTGCTATTGGTGTTGTTATTTTACCTCAACTATCAAAGTATGTACAAAAAAAAGAAAAAAATAAGATTTTATTAATTCAAAATAAAGCACTTGAATTAAGTATGTTTTTAAGTCTTCCAGCGTCTATTGCTTTGTTGATTGGTTCACAAGAAATTATTTCTGCTTTATTTGGTTATGGTTCATTTGGACAAGAGGCAGTGAATAATTCAGCAAAAGCACTTTATTATTTTAGCCTAGGCTTACCAGCGTTTGCTTTAATAAAAGTTTTTTCAAGTTTTTTCTTTGCTAATCACGATACAAAGACACCTTTTTATATTTCTTTGATTTCGGTCATACTGAACGTTATAATTAGTGTTTATTATTTTAATAAAATTGGTTTTATAATTATTCCAATCGCAACCACTATATCTTCTTGGTTCAATTCAATAATATTGTTTATTTATCTAATAAATAAAGGTTTATTTAGATTTAATAAAATATTTGTAATAAATTTTATTAAAATAGTATTTGCAACATTTTTAATGGGAGCATTTTTTAAATATTTAATTTTTATTTTTCAAAATCAATTAACTTACGACTTTAATTTTAAATCATTTTACCTTATTTTATCGGTAATTTTAGGTTTAATATTCTATTTAATAGTATCATTAATTATCAAAGCTTTTAATTTCAAAGATGTTAAATTAAAGTATTAAATATGGTAAAAAAGATTTTTTCAGGAGTGCAACCAACTGGTAATCTTCACCTAGGAAATTATTTAGGGGCAATAAAAAATTTTGTTGAGTTAAGCAATGATCAGACTAGTGAGTGTGTTTTTTGTGTTGTTGATCTGCACGCTATAACAGTTAGACAGGACCCAAAAGAACTTCAAAATAATATACGTGAAACTGTAGCCACATTTGTTGCCAGTGGAATAGATCCAAAAAAAAGTATTATTTTTAATCAGTCAAGAGTCTCTGCTCATTCCGAAGCTGCCTGGATATTAGGATGTTCCGCGCCTATGGGTTGGCTTAATAGAATGACACAATTTAAAGAGAAAGCTGGTAAAGATAAAGAAAAAGCAAGTATTGGACTTTATTCATATCCAGTTTTAATGGCTGCTGATATATTGTTGTATGATACCACTCATGTTCCAGTAGGTGATGACCAAAAACAACACTTAGAACTTTGTAGAGATATAGCTCAAAAATTTAATAATGATTATGGATTAACTGATTTTTTAAAAGTGCCGGAGCCATTAATTCAAAAACAATTTTCTAGAATAATGAGTTTGAAAGATGGTTTAAAAAAAATGAGTAAATCAGAAATTTCAGATCTGAGCAGAATAAATTTAACTGATGATAAATCACAAATAGTTAATAAAATTAAAAAAGCAAAAACAGATCCATTACCAATGCCTTCAAACTTTGGTGAACTAGAAAAAAGACCAGAAGCACGAAATCTTCTTGGCATTTATGCTAGTGTAACAAACTCAAATTTGGAAGATTTAATAAAAGAATTTTCTGGAAAAAATTTTTCCCAATTTAAAGAAAGTCTATCACAAGTTCTAGTTGATAAGATAAGTCCTATTTCTCTAGAGATAAAAAAATTATTAAATGACAAAAAGTACTTAGATGAAATTCTTTTAGATGGATATGAAAAAGCCAATAAAATTGCGTCAAAAAAGATAGAAAATATACGTGAAATTGTGGGTTTTTAGAAAAAAACTTTATTATCAAGTTTCAATTTATTAATTATTGACTATATATAAAATATGTTCGTTCAGACTGAAATCACCCCAAATCCTAACTCACTTAAATTTTTGCCTGGAAAGATAGTTTCAAATTATGGATCTTTTGAGATTACAAAAAAAGACGAAACTAACAATGAATTAGTAAGAAATATACTTTCTGTTAATGGCATCGAAGGTATTTTTTTAGGTAAAGACTTTATATCTGTTAATAAGTATGACGATACATCGTGGGATGATGTTAAGCATATTATTATCTCTTTAATTAATGATTTTTATTCAAGTGGAAAAGATTGTGTGATTAACAAAGATCTAAATGAAAATAATGAAAATCTAAAAGAAATTGAAAAAAGAATAGTGGATATATTAGATAAAAAGATAAGACCTGCAGTTGCTAAAGATGGTGGCGATATAAAGTTCAAAGAATTTAATAATGGTATTGTTAAAGTTCAATTACAAGGTAGTTGTTCAGGATGTCCAAGTTCTACAATGACATTAAAAAAAGGAGTTCAAAATTTGTTATGTCATTATATTCCTGAAGTGAAAGAGGTTGAGGCAATTTAGGAATATGAAAAAAATTATTATAAAAAAAAATATTAGGATTTTAAAATATTTTGACCAAAAAAATATAGGTTCAATTCCTAGAGTTATTTTAAGTTCTTTACTAGTGATGTTCTTTTTTTATTCTATGCCATTATTTATTAATTTTGCGAATAATAATAATGAGTTTCAAAATAATTCAAAAAAAATATTAGCTTATACCCTAAATAATAAAGGTTCCAGTATAGAAGGTAATACTCAAGTTCTTGATGAAAATGATTTGTTAGTAGATATTTTTAGTCTTAATGATCTTGAGACTGATACTGTAAGATTAAATGCAGCAACTATTAAGCAATTATTTGAAGATACAAATTATAAACTTAAAGATGTAAGAGAAAAAAAATTAGTAAAACCTGTAGCTTTAACTTTGTTACCTCAGGAAATAAAACTGATTGAAAATACAACAAAAAGAAAAGAGTTTTTTATACAGATAATCTTACCATTAATTTTGAAAGAAAATAATAATATTAAATTAGATAGAAAAAGACTTTTTACTATCATTAATAAGAGCAATAACACACAATTAGAAATAAGATGGTTGAATCAAAAATATAAACAATATGGAATTCCTTCTAAAGATCTTTCTATTTTAAAAATTAGAATGGATGAAGTACCTGTATCACTAGCTATTGCTCAAGCTGCAAAAGAGACAGGCTGGGGAACTTCCAGATTTGCTCAGGAGGGTAACGCATTATTTGGACAATGGACTTGGTCTGGTGAAGGATTAAAGCCAAAAGAGTCAGATAAAAATGAAGGTCATAAAGTTATGAAGTTTAATGTCTTACAAGCTTCTGTAAGAGCATATCAAAGAAACTTAAATACTCATTCATCTTATAAAGAATTTAGAAAGGCAAGAGCCAAATTAAGGGATAAAGGGTTAGAATTAGATAGTTTAGTTCTTGTTAAACATCTTGATGAATATGCAGAAACTGGAGCACAGTATGTTGATGTTTTACAAAAAATTATAAAACAAAATAGTCTTAAAGATTTTGATGACGCTAAACTTCTTCCATCCAGTATTGAACTTGAAAGCTTAATTTAATTTGCTTTTACAGTAAATTGAGTTCCAAACCACCTCCATTTACCATTATCATTTAGAGAACAATTAATTCTTCCTCTACGTGGAAGAAATTTTTCTTCAAAATTAATTGTCAAAATTTTTTCATTAAAATTAAGACTTGTTTTCTTCCAATTTCCTCCATCATTTGAATAGCAACTTATATTATTAATATTTTTTTGTTCTTTAAAAAATTCAACTATTAATTTTGGTGGATTATTTTCGATATTAATTTTTTTTTCTTCAGGTTTTAAACTTTTATATTCAAGGGGTAAATAATTTATTAAAGACTTAAATCTTTTAAGGTCTCCATATTTCTCATTAATAGGAAATCGTGGTAACTCAAATTTATCTTTATTTCTATCAATAATCCCTGAGTGTTGACCAAATGCTACATCAAAATTATTTAAAATATAATTTTTCATAAACAAAGAGTATTCACCAAAAGGATATGAAAAAATTGATGGTATATATCCTAATTCATTTTTAAAAATCTCACTTGCAGTAGTAATATCTTTTATAAATTCAGATTTTTCCATATCAATTAAATACTCGTGGGTATGAGAATGATGTCCTATAAAACCGAATTCAGATTTTTCTATTTCTTTTATTTCATCCCAATCCATATAATTATTTTTACCAACTGGTTCAGTAGAAATAAAAAGAATAAATGGAATTTTATTTTTTTTAAAATACGGCCAAGCATGATCATAAAATGATTTATAACCATCATCAATAGTTATTAAGATTTTTTTTTTATTCTTGGGTTTATCAAAATCTTCAACAAAAAATTTTGGATTATAAAACTCATAATTAAGATCTTTAATAATTTGAATTTGTTGTTTAAAAACCTCCATTCTGATGTTTGTTGATGGGTAATCATTTTCATTAAACCTATGGTACATAAGAGATAATATTCCATTATCTTTTGAATAATATTTACTATTATTATTATCTGAATTAGAATTAGATAAAAAAATTATTTGAAAAATGATTAGGCTTATTATTGATGCTGCAAAAGACAGAATTTTTTTTATGATCATTAATGATGATATTAATGATAAAATTACACATGAAAACAGCAAAATTAATTATGAAAAATTATCTTTATTAATCAACGAATTCTTGGAGTCAAAAAATTTAGAACTTAAAAAAATTTCTCAAATATATGTTAATAGGGGACCTGGTAGTTTTGCAGGCATAAGAAATTCACTTTCAACCGTAAAAGCTATTCATTTAGTCAATAATACAGATTATTATTGTTTTAGTTTAAAAGATTTTAAAGGTGAAAATGATGTTAAATATGAAAATATACCGAAACTATGTAAAAAATTTAAAGTTGAAAAAAATTTGATTAATCCTATTTATTGGAGTTAAAATTAAATATGACAGAAACAATAGAACAAAAATGTTTATCCAAAGGTGTAAAATTAACTGATCAAAGACGTATTATTGCTAAAGTAATGTCAGAGTCTACTGATCACCCAGATGTTGATGAACTTTATAAAAGAGTTTCACAAATTGATTCTAAAATTAGTATTGCAACTGTTTACAGAACAGTAAAACTTTTTGAAGAATCGGGGATTTTAACAAAACATGAATTTAAAGGAGGTAAAGCTAGATACGAAGAATTAAATGAGGGTCATCACGATCATTTAATTGATGTTAAAACTGGTGAGATAATAGAATTTGTTGACGATGAAATTGAAAAACTACAAAAAAAGGTTGCCGAAAAATACGGTTACAAACTTGTTGACCACAAGCTAGAACTGTATGGAGTTAAAGTAAAATCAAAGGATGAATAAAAAAATATTTATCAAAACATTCGGTTGTCAAATGAATGAATATGACTCTAACCGTATATTTGATACTGTTAAAGAAATTGGATTTAAAAAAACTGAAAATATTGAAGATGCTAATTGTTATTTACTAAATACCTGTCACATAAGAGACAAGGCAAAAGAAAAAGTTTACCATGAAATTGGTCGAGTAAGAGAAAACTTTAAATTAAAAAAAAAACCTCTTGTAATAGTCGCTGGATGTGTAGCACAAGCAGAAAATGAGGAAATGTTAAAAAGAGAGCCTTATATTGATATGGTGATTGGACCACAAGCTTATCACAAAATCAATGATAAAATAAAAGAATTTTTAGATAAACAAAAAAAAATTGATGAAACAGAATTTGATACGATTACAAAATTTGATTATTTAAAAAAAATTAAAAATTCTTCAAATAGAGTCTCATCTTATTTAACTATACAAGAAGGATGTGATAAATTTTGTAATTTTTGTGTGGTCCCTTATACAAGAGGTCCAGAATATTCAAGATCATTTAATGAAATAATTGATGAACTAAAAATTCTTGCAAACAATGGCGTAAAAGAAATTACTTTATTAGGTCAAAACGTTAATGCTTATAATAATCAAAATAAAAAATTGTCTGACTTGATTTTTGAGATAGAAAAAATTTCTAAAATTAAAAGAATAAGATACATGACATCACATCCCAAAGATATGACAGATGATCTAATTGAAATATATGGATCATCAAAAAAATTAATGCCTTTAATTCATCTACCTGTTCAAAGTGGATCCGATAAAATTTTGAAATTAATGAACAGAAAACATTTAATTCAAGATTACCTCAAAATATATGAAAGATTAAAAAATATTAATTCTAAAATAAAATTTTCAAGTGACTTTATAATTGGTTATCCTGGTGAGGAAAAAGAAGATTTTAATCAAACTTTGGATCTTATAAATAAAATAGAATTTATAAATTCTTTTTCTTATATATTTAGCCCAAGACCAGGAACAATCGCATTTGATTTAAAATTAATTGAGAAAAAGATTTCATTAGAAAGACTGGAGATAGTTCAAAAAAAATTGTTTAATCATCAGATAGAAATGAATAAATCTTTAAAAAATAGCATCATCAATGTTTTGGTGGAAAATAGGACTAAAGATGGATCTAAACTATTTGGGAGATCTGAATACATGACTTCAGTAATATTTGATGGTAATGATAATGATATAGGAAAATTAGTGAAAGTAAAAATTAACAATAGCAATCAAAATACACTTTTTGGTGAGTTAATTGAAAAATCAAAATTGAGAGTAGCATAAATTTGAGTAATTCAATTAAAAAAAAAATTCAATCATCTTTAAAATTTGTTTATTCTGATAACAACACTTTGAGTGTAATTTTTCATGATAACAGCTTGCTTATTGGTGTTGTAGGAGAATTTAATAAGAATTTAAAAGAATTAGAAAAAATTACTGGAGCAAACTTGTATTCAAGAGGGAATTCTATTTTAATTAAGTCAACTGTAGAAAAAAATGAAATTATAAAGAATGCAATTCAATTTTTGGTAGACCAATTTCTTAATAATGGAAGTATAGAAAATAAAGATATATTATCTTCAATTGATAAATTTATGATTAATGAAAAAGTTAAAAACACAAATGTAACAGATATTATTAAAACACCAAAAAAATCTATTATTCCAAGATCCGAGAAACAGAAAGAATATGTTAGAGCTTTAAGAGAAAGTGAAATAGTAATTTCAGCTGGTCCAGCTGGAACAGGTAAAACATTTTTAGCAGTTGCTATTGGATTAACTATGTTACTTGAAAAGAAAATTGAAAGAATAATACTTTCTCGTCCAGCAGTAGAGGCAGGTGAAAGATTAGGTTTTTTACCAGGAGATATGAAAGAAAAAGTTGATCCATATTTAAGACCTCTGTATGACTCACTTTACGATTTATTTCACTTTGAAAAAATTCAGAGAATGATTGAAATTGGTGATATAGAAATTGCTCCTTTAGCATTTATGAGAGGGAGAACTTTAAAAAATTCATTTGCAATATTAGATGAAGCTCAAAATGCAACTGATACTCAAATAAAAATGTTTTTAACAAGGATAGGTGAAAATTCTAAAATTGTTGTAAATGGAGATCCTTCACAAATCGATTTACCTAATAAAAATATGTCTGGTTTAGAAAGATCAAAAAAATTACTTTCACACTTAAATGAAATTTCTGTTGTAGATTTTGATCATTCAGACGTTGTTAGACATCCACTTGTATCAAAAATTGTAAAAGCATATTCTAATAACAATGATTAAAGTTAACGTTCTCTCCGAGGAGAGTTCTTGGGGAAAAAAGCTTAAGGATAAAGAATTTTTCTTTAATAAAATTTGTAGATATTTTCCAAAAAAGTATAAATTTACCAACAAGAAAATTTATTTTAGTTTATTACTCTCTAATAATAAAAATATTAAAAAATTGAATTACAAGTTTAGAAAGAAAAATAAACATACCGATATTTTATCATTCCCATTTAATAAAAGTATTAATAAAGAAAAAGAAATTTATTTAGGAGATATAATAATAAGTTATAATCATATTAATAAGCCTAGGAATCTTACAAATTCTCAATTTAAAAAAAAAGTGTTAAAAATTTTTATTCATGGATTTTTGCATTTATTAGGTTTTGATCATATAAAATTAAATGATTATAAAAAAATGATAGATGAAGAAAAAAAAATCTTTAAATCTATTTCTAAAAAGTTGTCTTAAATTGAATAAAAAAACAATTAAAAATTTTATATTTTTATTTTTTTTAGGAGTTTTAAGCTCATTAAGCTTACCTCCATATAATTTCTTTTTTATTAACTTTATAACATTTAGCCTATTATTTGTTTTTTTATTTAAAAATAAAAATGAAATAAAAAATAAATTTCTTTTTTTTATATATGGATGGTTATTTGGTTACGGATATTTTTTAAGTAATTTATATTGGATATCGATTTCACTTACATTTGATGAAAATTTTAACTTTCTTATGCCTCTTGCTGTTATTTTTATTCCAGCGTTTTTAGCTCTATTCTACGGCTTAGTTACATTTTTTTTCCTTTTTTTTAGAATACAAAGAATTTTAACTTCAATTTTATTATTTTCATTATTATTTGGTATTGTTGAATTTATAAGAGGATATATTTTTACAGGTTTTCCTTGGAATCTAATAATTTATAGTTTGTCTGAAATGCTTACTTTTATAAGTATCATTTCAATTATTGGGACTTACTCTTTAAACTTAATCATTATTACCTTTTTTACTTTACCTGCTGTTTTTATCTTAAGAAAGTTGAAAGAAAATTATTTTGCAATATCTCTTTTAATAATATTACCGGTATTTTTTTTAGTTTATGGAAATTATTACAAAGCAAATTTTTCGAAACTTGATTTAGAAAAAAATGAAATAACAATTAGAGTTATAAGTTCTAATATAAGTTTAGATAGGTTTTATAATAGTGATCAAACAGAAAAAGTAATTATAGAGTTAATAGAAATTAGTAGACCAGATAAAGATAAAAAAATTCTTTTTTTATGGCCCGAAGGTATAATACCAAATATTAGTCAAAATGAACTTTATTTATATAAAGAATTTTTTGATAAAAATTTTAGTGAAAATCATATAATTGGTCTTGGAATTAATAATATTGAAAAAAAAGATGGTAGATACAAATATTATAACTCATTTTCATTGTTTGATAATGAATTAAATCTTTTAGACAGTTATAATAAGATTAATTTAGTTCCATTTGGTGAGTTTCTTCCATTTGAAAAAATATTAAGTAAAATTGGTCTCAGGACTATCACAAATAATTATCAATCATATTCAAAAGGAAATTTAAGAAAAATAATGAATATAAGCAATGATCTGGTAGATTTTAGATTTCTACCGTTAATCTGTTACGAAATAATTTATTCAGGTTCGATTTCAAAAAAAAATAATTTTGATTTTATTGTCAATATTTCTGAGGATGGTTGGTTTGGGGAGTCTATTGGTCCGAAACAACATTTTGTTCATAGTATTTTCAGATCTATTGAAAGTGGTAAATATGTTCTTCGTTCAGCTAATAATGGTATTACCGCTATAATAAATCCTTTAGGAATTACTGAAAAAAAAGTAAATTTGACTGAGTCGGGATATATTGATTTTGAGTATCGTAAAAATAGCAAACCAACAGTCTTTTCTATGTTAGGGAATAAAATTTTTGGTTTGTTTATTTTATTGTATATTTTTTTGATAATTTCATTTAATAGAGAGAAAAATGAGTGATTTAAAAAATTTTCTTTTTACTAGTGAGTCTGTTTCCGAAGGTCATCCTGATAAAGTTTCAGATAGAATATCAGATATGGTTGTAGATACTTATTTGTCTGGAGACCCACATTCTAGAGTAGCGTGTGAGACACTCACAACAACAAATAAAGTTGTTTTAGCAGGTGAGGTTCGTGGGCCAGAGATTAAAAAAGAAGATTTAATTAACAAAGTTAGAAATTGTATTAAAGATATTGGTTATGATCAAAGTGGATTTACCTGGAAAGAGGCTACAAAAATAGAATGTCATCTTCATTCTCAATCAACAGATATTGCAATGGGAGTAGACTCATCAGGTAATAAAGATGAGGGAGCTGGTGATCAAGGGATAATGTTTGGTTATGCTTGTAATGAAACAGACGATTTAATGCCAGCACCAATTCATTATTCACATAAAATTTTAAGATTAATGGCTCAAGATAGAAAAACAGGAAAGTTAAAAAATATTGAACCAGACTCTAAAAGTCAGGTTACTTTTGAATATGTGAATGGCAAACCAACAAAAGTAAAGTCTGTGGTTATTTCATCTCAACACTCACCTGATGTGAATCAAGAGCAAGTGAGAGAATTATTGAGACCCTACATGATAGAGTCGATACCTAAAAATTTTATGGAAGGTTTTAGTGAGGAAGAGTTTTATGTAAATCCAACTGGAAATTTTGTAATCGGCGGTCCAGATGGAGATTGTGGACTAACAGGTAGAAAAATAATTGTAGATACTTATGGAGGAGCTGCACCACATGGTGGAGGTGCTTTTTCAGGGAAAGATCCAACTAAAGTAGATAGATCAGCAGCATACGCCGCAAGATATATTGCAAAAAATATTGTTGCCTCAAAAGTTGCTGATAAGTGTTTAATTCAATTAGCTTATGCGATTGGAGTTTCAAAACCATTATCAATTTATGTAAATTTATTTGACAATGATCTTGATAAAAACAAATTTGTTGTTGAAAAAATAAATAATAATTTTGATTTAAGTCCACGGGGAATAAGAGAGATGTTAAATTTAAATAAGCCAATTTATGAAAAAACTTCAGCGTATGGACATTTTGGAAGATCTCCAGAGAAAGACGGAGCATTTTCATGGGAAAATACTGATAAAACAAACGTTTTTTCAAAATAGTTTTTATTGAATAATTAAAAAACTTTAATATATTCCTGGTACATTGTTGAATTATCAAAATGGGCCTTGGCCCATTTTTTTTTGGAGCAGATTAAAATATGTTAAATAAAAGAGCAGATAAGCTAGAACTATTAAGAATTGCTGAGGCCGTTGCGTTAGAAAAATCTATAGATAAAGAATTAATTATATCTTCAATGGAGACTGGTATTGCCAAAGCTGCTAAATCAAAATTTGGTCAAGATAACGAAATCAAAGTTTTAATTAATAGAGATAATGGGGATATTGAAATCTATCGTAAATTGATTATCACTGAAAATCCCGAAAATTCCAATTTAGAAATAAAATTAGAAGATGCAATAAATCTTGATCAGACAAATAAGGACAAAAATATTGGAGACGAAATATTACAACCATTACCGTCTTTTGATTTTGGAAGAATTGCAGCGCAAACTGCAAAACAAGTAATAAGTTTTAATGTGAGAGAAGCTGAGCGTGAAAGACAATTTAATGATTTTATAGATAAAAAGGATACTATTTTAAGTGGTATTGTTAAAAGATTAGAATTTGGAAATGTAATTGTTGATCTTGGAAGGACTGAGGCTATTGTTCAAAAAAATGAGTTAATTCCAAGAGAAAATATTAAGCCAGGAGATAGAATAAAAGCTTATTGTAACGATGTGAGAAGAGAAACTAGGGGTCAACAAATATTTTTATCTAGAGCACATCCAAAATTTATGGAAAAATTGTTTGTTCAGGAAGTTCCCGAAATTTATGATGGATTAATTGAAATTAAATCATCTTCTAGAGATCCAGGCAGCAGAGCAAAAATTTGTGTAAAGGCAGTTGATACTTCACTAGATCCTGTTGGTGCATGTGTTGGAATGAGAGGATCAAGAGTTCAAGCAGTAGTAAATGAATTACAAGGAGAAAAAATTGATATAGTCAATTGGTCAGAAGATCCAGCAATTTTAGTTTCAAATGCACTATCACCTGCAGAAGTTCAAAGAGTTAATGTAGATGAAGAAAGAAAAAAACTTGATGTTATATTGACTGAAGAAAACTTAAGTAAAGCGATTGGGAGAAGAGGCCAGAATGTGAGATTAGCAACTAAACTTTTAAATTATGAAATTAACATAATGACTGATCAGGAAGACTCTGAAAGAAGACAATTAGAATTTAAGGAAAAAACAGAAAATTTTGTTAAGAATTTAGAATTAGATGAAACTCTTGGGCAATTATTAGTTGCCGAAGGATTTTCAACTATAGATGATATAAAAGATAGTTCAGTAGAAGGATTGGTAAAAATTGAAGGGATAGAAGAAGAAACAGCTAAAGCACTAATTGAAAGAGCAAAAGAATTTTATCAAAAGGATCAAGAAGATATTGAAAAAAGAATTAAAGATTTAGGTTTAGAGGATTCTTTAATAAAATTAAAAGGTTTGACGCCAGGAATGCTTGTAACTTTGGGGGAACAAAAAATTCTAAAATTAGAAGATTTTGCGGATCTGGCTTCAGATGAGCTAACGGGTGGTTTTGATATAATTAAAGGTGAAAGAATTAAGATTCAAGGTTATCTAGAAGATTTTGCTTTATCAAAAACCGAAGCTGATGAATTAATCATGTCTGCTAGAGACATAGTTTATAAAAATTGAGAGATGAGAAATGCAGAACAAAAAAACAAAACTTACTATTTCTGGAGATCGTAAAAAAACATTTAAAAATTTTGATACTTCAAAAACTCAAGGAAAAAAAACAGTTGTAATAGATAAAAAAAAACCTGGTTATTCAAATAAAGGTAATTTTAATAGATCGTTTAGTAAATCATCATCTTCTAAAGACAAAAGATCAAGCCCATTAAAACCTAACTTTAGTAACAAAACAGTTTCAACCTCAAGTGATTTTGAAAGAAGAAAGTTAGCTGAACAGAGAGCTACAAAAAGATTAAAAGGGGACACAGATAATAAAGAAAAAAAAACAAAATTAGGCTCAAAAAAAAGAGAATTAAAATTAACTGTTTCTAGAGCTCTAAGTGATGAAATTGAAACAAGAGAAAGAAGTTTAGCATCAGTTAAAAGAGCAAGACAAAAAGAACTTAAGAACGCCAACAAAGATGAAAATAAAGATAGTTTAAAACCAATTAAAAGAGATATTAATATTCCCGAAGCAATAACCGTTAGAGAGTTGGCAAATAGAATGGCAGAACAGTCTAGTAATGTAATTAAACATTTATTTGGAATGGGGGTTACTGTAACAATTAATCAGACCTTAGCAGCAGATACCGCTGAATTTTTAGTCAAAGAATTTGGTCATAATCCAATTAGAGAAGAAAAAGCAGAAGAAATAATTCAAAAAATTAAAGAGTCTAGATCTGAGAATTTAAAAAATAGACCTCCAATTATAACAGTGATGGGACATGTGGATCATGGAAAAACTTCGGTGTTGGATGTTTTAAGGAGTGCAAATGTAGTATCAGGTGAATTTGGAGGTATAACGCAACACATAGGAGCCTATCAGATAGACAATAAATCCAATAAGCTTACTTTTATTGACACGCCTGGTCACGCTGCTTTTACAGAAATGAGAGCTAGGGGATCTAAATTAACAGATATAGTAGTACTGGTAGTGGCTGCGGATGATGGGGTTAAACCTCAAACAATAGAGTCAATTAAACATGCAAAAGCAGCAAAAGTTCCAATTGTTGTTGCTATAAATAAATGCGATTTACCTGAGGCTGATCCACAAAAAATAAAGAATCAACTTTTAGAACATGAATTAATAGCAGAGGATTTGTCAGGAGATACTTTAATGGTTGAAATTTCTGCTAAGAAAAAAATGAATTTAGATAAATTGTTAGAGTCAATTACTCTCCAAGCTGAAATTTTAGATTTAAAGACTGATTATGAGTCAAAAGCTACAGGAGTTGTTTTAGAGTCAAAAATAGATATTGGTAGAGGTCCTGTTGCAACAATAATTGTTACATCTGGTACTCTAAAAAAAGGGGATTTCTTTGTTAGTGGATTAAAATGGGGAAAAATTAGAGCAATAATCTCTGACAAGGGAAAAAATTTAGAAAAAGCATTACCATCTTCACCTGTAGAAATTTTAGGAATTAATGGTGCTGCTAAATCAGGAGATGATTTTATTGTTTTAGATAGTGAAAAGGAAGCTAAAACATTGAGTGAAAGTAGAGCTCAAGAAAGCAAAGTAAGTAAAAATCCTTTATCTTTTGCAACTCAAGAGTCAGCATTTACAAATAAATCATCAGAAGAATTAAATTTAATTATTAAATCTGATGTTCATGGTTCATCTGAAGCAATTAAAAATGCAATTAGTCAAATTAAACATGAAGAAGTGAAGCCAAAAATTATTTTAGCTGATATAGGTATGGTTACTGAAACTGATGTTACTTTAGCTAAAGCTTCAAATGCCGTTTTGATAGCATTTAACGTTAAACCAAGTAAAGAAGCTAAAAAACTTGCCGAAAACGAAAAGATAAAAATATCTTCATATAATATAATTTATGAAGTATTAGATTTTGTTAAACAAAAAATGTCAGGTTTATTGTCACCAGATGTTGAAGAAAAAATTACTGGTACAGCCCAAATTTTAGAAATATTTAAAGTTTCTGGCGCAGGAAAAGTTGCAGGATCTAAAGTCACTGATGGTGAGATATTAAATACTTCAAATGTACGTATAATTAGAGATGGTACTATTATATTCACAGGTAAAATTGGAACAATTTTCAGGGAAAAAAATCAAGTAAAACAGGTAAATAATGGTCAAGAGTGTGGAATTACTCTAAAAGATTATATGGATTTTCAAAAAAACGATACAATTGAAGCATTTAATGTTACATCAAGAGAAAGAACAATATAATGGCAGATAGAATAGGAAAACCAGTTTCACAAAGACAACTCCGGGTAGGAGAGATGATAAGGCAATCTTTAAGTATGATTTTTTTAAGAAATGAGGCTAAAGTGCCAAATTTAGAAACAAATACTATAACAGTGACTGAAGTAAAGATGAGCCAAGATTTGAAAATTGCAAAAGCATATGTTTTACCATTAGGTGGTAAGAATGCAGATGAAACTATAGAAAAGCTTAAAGAATATTCTTTTTTAATAAGAAAAATATTATCTCAAAAAGTTATCATAAAATTTTTACCAAAAATTCTTTTTAGAAAAGATGAATCTTTTGAGTATGCTGAAAAAATAGAAAATTTAATAAAACAAACTAATAAATAGGAAAAAATGAAATATGAATAAAAGAATAAAAGAATTGGCTATACATGAAAATGATACTGGATCTTCTGAGATACAAGTAGGCCTACTTACAGAGAAAATAGAGTCTCTTTCTAAGCATATCAAACAGTTTAAAAAAGATAAACATTCTTCAGTTGGGTTATTAAAAGCAGTAAATAGAAGAAAAAAATTGTTAGATTATCTTAAAAGAAACAAGATTGACTCTTACAAAAATGTATTATCAAAATTGAATTTAAGAAAATAGGAATCAACTTAGATATAGCCGAATGGGACGAAACGAACGAAATGAAATGGAAATGAAATGTTTAAAGTATATAAGAAGGAAATTGAAGTAGCAGGAAAAAAGATAAGTTTAGAAACAGGTAAAGTAGCAAGACAAGCAGATGGAGCAATAATCGCAACATGTGGCGAAACAGTAGTTCTAGCAACAGTAGTAGGAGCAAAAAAAGTTAATCCTGATATGGATTACTTTCCATTATCTGTCAATTACCAAGAAAAATATTATGCAGCTGGAAAAATTCCAGGAGGATATTTTAAAAGAGAAGCAAGACCAACTGAAAGTGAAACATTAATCTCTAGATTAATTGATAGACCAATCAGACCTTTATTTCCTGATGAATTTAAAAATGAAGTACAGTTATTGCCAACTGTAATTTCTTATGATAAAGAAAATGAAGCTGATATTTTATCAATCATAGCTTCGTCAGCCGCATTAGCTATTTCAGGGATGCCATTTATGGGACCTGTAGGAGCATCAAGAGTTGGATATATTGATGGTAAGTATGTTTTAAACCCATCAAAAACTCAATTAGAAAAATCTAAATTAGATTTAGTTGTAGCAGGTACTAAGGATGCAGTGCTTATGGTTGAGTCTGAGGCTACTGGTCTAACAGAAGGAGAAATGTTAAATGCAGTAAAATTTGGTCATGAGGGATTTGTTCCTGTAATAAAAATGATCGAAGAGTTAGCAAAAGAATGTAAAAAACCTGACTGGACTATTGAAAAGAAGGATTTGTCTGAAATTAGTAAAAAATTAAAAGCAACATTTACTGAGGATTTAAAAAAAGCTTTTGCAACAAGAGATAAACAGGATAGATCAAATCAAATTTCAGAAATTACAGATAAAGCTAAAAAACTTTATGAAGAAGACGAAAATTATACAGATCTTGATGTAAATTTTGAGTTAAAAAACTTAGAAAAATCAATTGTAAGAACTGATATTCTTAAAAATAAAAATAGAATTGATGGCAGAGGTTTATCAGATGTAAGACCTATATCATGTGAAGTTGGAGTTTTACCAAGAACTCATGGTTCTGCTTTATTTACAAGAGGAGAAACTCAAGCAATTGTTACAGCCACTCTTGGTACATCAGATGATGAACAAAGAATAGAGAGCCTAGATGGATTACAAAGACAAAGATTCATGCTTCACTATAATTTTCCGCCGTTTTCAGTTGGTGAAACTGGAAGAATTGGAACTGGTAGACGTGAAATTGGACATGGTAAATTAGCATGGAGAGCTATTCATTCTTCATTACCTTCAAAAGAGTCTTTTCCATACACTTTTAGAGTTGTATCTGAAATTACAGAGTCTAATGGTTCTTCATCTATGGCTACAGTTTGTGGAACATCACTAGCATTGATGGATGCAGGTGTACCTATTAAAGAGCCAGTAGCAGGTATTGCAATGGGATTAATTAAAGAGGGTGATGATTTTAGTGTTTTATCTGATATTTTAGGTGATGAAGATCATTTAGGAGATATGGACTTTAAAGTTGCTGGAACTAAAGATGGAATTACTTCACTTCAAATGGATATTAAAATTACTGGTATCACATTTGAAATTATGGAACAGGCACTAAATCAAGCAAAGGAAGGAAGAGTATACATTTTAGGAGAAATGAATAAAGCTCTATCGGCTTCGAGAGCAGATGTAGGAAAACATACTCCAAAAATGGAAAAAATTACTGTTGATAAAAAAGACATTGCTGCTGTAATTGGAAAAGGTGGAGCAACGATAAGAGAGATTGTTGAAAAATCAGGTGCTAAGGTTGATGTAAATGACGAAGGTGTTGTAACTGTTGCTGCTCCAGATGAAGAGGCAAGAAACATCGCCATGCAGATGATTAAAGACATAACCGCAAAAGCAGAACTGAATAAAATTTATTCAGGTAAAGTGATGAAGATAATGGAATTTGGTGCATTTGTTAATTTCTTAGGAAAACAAGATGGACTTGTTCATATCTCAGAACTTGCAGATAAAAGAGTTGCCAAGGTTACTGATGTAGTCAAAGAAGGTGACGAAGTTAAAGTTAAAGTAATCGGTTTTGACAGAGGTAAAGTTAAACTTTCTATTAAGCAAGCTGCTGAATAAAAATTAAAAACCACCTCTCCAATTGTTTTTATCATCAAATTGGTCTTTTTCTTTTTTAGAGGTGGGTCTAAATAAATAGTAAATAACAAATACTATACAAACTGAAATAATTAACATTTCCATAAGTTAAATTATTTAAGTAATATTTTTAGGATCTGGCATTCCAACCTTGTTATATCCAGCATCTACGTAATGAATTTCACCAGTAACACCGTTTGCAAGGTCACTTAGTAGATATAATGCAGAATTTCCAACATCATGAATATCTACATTTCTTTTTAGGAAAGAATGATCTTCATTCCATTTATATAAGAATTTTGCATCACCAATAGCAGAAGCTGCCAATGTTTTAATAGGTCCAGCACTTATTGCATTTACTCTGATACCTTTAGCTCCCAAATCTCTTGCTAGATACTTAACACTTGCTTCAAGAGCTGATTTACAAACACCCATTACATTATAATTTGGAATAGCTTTAGTAGACTCGTAAGTTAAAGTTAACATGCTACCTCCCTCTTTCATCACCTTAGAGGCTTCTTTTGCAACTTCAGTAAATGAAAAACACGAGATTAACATACTTCTTAAAAAATTTTCTCGAGTAGTATTTAAGTATTCACCTGATAATTCTGACTTATCTGAAAATGCTACAGCGTGCACTACAAAATCTATTTCTCCCCATTGAGATTTAATATCTTCAAATAATTTTATTACTTCTTCTTTTTTTTCAACATCACAACTAAATGTGACTTTTGAATTTAATTTTTCCGCTAAAGGGACTACTCTTTTTTTTAGAGCATCACCTAAGTATGTAAATGCTAATTCGGCCCCTGCCCCTGCAAGTTTTTGAGAGATGCCCCAGGCAATCGATCTTTCATTGGCAACACCCATGATTAATCCTTTTTTACCTTTCATCAAACTCATAAATTAAACCTTTTCAAAAATTAATGCAGCATTTGTTCCACCAAAACCAAAACTATTGGACATAACAGTATCTAAAGTTACCCCTGTTTCGGTCTTGGCAACTATTGGAAATTTTTTAGCTTCTTCATCCATTTCTTTAATATTTGCTGAACCTGTGATAAAATTATTCTTCATCATAATTAAACAATAGATGGCTTCATGTACTGATGCAGCTCCTAATGGATGTCCTGATAGAGATTTAGTTGAACTAATTTTTGGAATATCATTTCCAAATGTATCTTTAACTGCGTTAAGTTCTGTAATATCTCCAACTGGAGTAGATGTTCCGTGAGTATTGATATAATCAATCTTGTTTTTAGCTGTAGACATGGCCATTTGCATACATCTCACTGCTCCCTCACCAGATGGAGCCACCATATCGTATCCATCTGAAGTTGCTCCATAACCAGTTAATTCTGCATATATTTTAGCACCTCTTGCTTTAGCATGTTCATATTCTTCAAGCACTAATACTCCGCCACCACCAGCAATTACAAAACCATCTCTTGTTTTATCATAAGCTCTTGAAGCAGTCTCTGGTGTATCGTTATATTTAGATGATAAAGCAGTCATTGCATCGAACATGGCAGTCATAGCCCAATGAATTTCTTCACTTCCTCCTGCAAATACAACATTTTGTTTACCCATTTGAATTAGCTCCATAGAATTTCCAATACAGTGTCCACTTGTTGCACAAGCTGAGCTCATTGTATAATTTGTTCCTTTGATTTTAAAAGGAACGGCGAGAGTTGCTGAAGCAGTGCTTGCCATTGTTCTTGGAACAATAAATGGCCCCATTAATTTTGGAGTTTTAGCTCTAGTTTTGTCAGCTGCCAAAATTACATTTTCAATTGATGGTCCCCCAGAGCCCATTACAATTCCTGTTTTAAAATTACTTATTTCATTATCTGCTAATCCTGAATCTTTAATTGCTTCTTTCATTGCAATGTAATTATAAGCAGAACCTGAACCCATAAATCTTATAGTTTTTCGATCAATATAATCTTCAAGTTTAATTTTTGGTTTTCCATGGATATGGCTCTTTAGATTATGTTCTTTATATTCCTCACTAAATGATATTCCTGATTTTGAATTTAATAATGATTGATGAACTTCTTCTTGATTATTCCCAAGGCAAGACACAATTCCTAAGCCTGTAATTACAACTCTTCGCATTATTTAAATAACCCTACTTTTAAGTTGTCCGCTGAATAAATTTTTTTTTCATCTGCCAAAACAACTCCATTAGCAAGACCTACAGTGGTACCTCCAGGAGACATAATTTTTTTCATATCAATTTCATATTTAACCAGTTTAATATTTTGTAAAACTTCTCCTGTAAATTTAACATTACCAACACCTAAGGCCCTTCCTTTACCTGGATTACCTAACCACCCTAAAAAAAAACCTACTAACTGCCACATTGCATCGAGTCCAAGACAACCAGGCATAACAGGATCATCTTTAAAGTGGCAATTAAAAAACCAAAGATCCTTTTTTATATCTAATTCAGCTTTTAGTGATCCTTTTTTGTAAATACCGTTATTTTCGTTAATTTCAGATATTCTATCAAACATCAGCATCGGGGGAAGTGGTAATTTAGCGTTTCCAGGCCCAAAAAGCCCTCCATTTCCACAATTTATTAACTCATCATATGTGTAAGAGCTTTTTTTCATAAAATATGATCATCCTTCTACTTGATTTTATTCAAATATAATATACATAAAGTTTAGAATTATTATAACTTACAATGCTTAAAAATAGCGAATTTATTGATAAATTAAGATCTTCAGGATTAAGACCAACTAAACAAAGGCTTAAAATATGCGAAGTTTTGTTTAATAGAGATAAAACCTTCCATTTTACTATTAATGATCTAGCAAAGAATATCTCAGAACAATTAAATGAAAAAATATCTTTAGCTACAGTTTATAACACTGTGCATGCATTTAAAAATAAAGGATATTTAAAAGAAATTTCAATTAACAGTGATAAAAGTTATTTTGATACCAACATAACTAATCACCATCATTTTTTTGATGAAGACTCAAATGAATTAATCGATTGCGATGAGGATGTTATAGAAAACTTGAATATTAAAAAAAATATTACTGGTAAAAAAATTAATTCAGTAGAAGTTTTGATTAAAGTTGCGAGTGATAATCAAAATCAAAATTAATCTAATAATTTCAATCATTTAAAATATAAATTATAATTATTCTAAACTGTTGACTTTTAGTTTAGAATCATTATATCTTTCTCTAACTATTAAGGAGATACAAATGTCACTAAAAGGAACTAAAACAGAAGAAAATTTAAAAGCAGCATTTGCTGGGGAAAGTCAAGCAAATAGAAGATACCTTTATTTTGCACAAAAAGCTGATATCGAAGGTTATAACGATGTAGCCACAGTTTTTAGGTCAACAGCCGAAGGTGAAACAGGTCATGCGCATGGTCATTTGGAGTATCTAGAGGAAGTTGGAGATCCAGCAACTGGAAAACCTATCGGAGAAACTAAAGCGAATTTAGAGTCTGCTGTAGCTGGAGAAACTCATGAATATACTGATATGTATCCTGGTATGGCAAAAACTGCTAGAGAAGAAGGCTTTGAAGAAATTGCTGATTGGTTTGAAACACTAGCAAAAGCTGAAAAATCTCATGCTGGTAAATTTCAAAAAACTTTAGAAACTATTAGCTAATCAAATTCATTTAGTGGGCAATTTATGCCCACTAAAATTCTCGAATTAATTTATCAAAAATGAGCAAAGAAGGTAGTACAGAAGCACCTATACGTCATCCATTAAATTTTGAACATCCAAATTTTTTAGATCCAAAAAAATTAGATGATGAAATGAGAAGGGTGTTTGATATTTGTCATGGATGTAGAAGATGTTTTAATCTTTGTGACTCTTTCCCGAAACTTTTTGATATGATTGACGAGTCAAAAAATGAAGATGTAGAAAGTTTATCTAGTGAACAATTTGCACCTGTGGTTGATGCTTGCACATTATGTGATATGTGTTTTATGACTAAATGCCCTTATGTTCCACCTCATGATTTTAATCTAGATTTTCCTCATTTAATGCTGAGGTATAGAACTGCTCAAAAAAAACAAAATAAACTACCTTTTGTGCCTAGACAATTAGCTGAAATTGATAGAAATGCAAAAATTGGAGTAATGTTTGCTAAACTTATAAATTGGGCTTCAAATATTAAAAATAAGTTTATAAGAAAGATTTTAGCAAAAATAGCAGGAATAGATATTAGAGTTCAATTACCTAAATATAATTCAGAAACGTTTTCAAATTTTTTCAAAAGAAACAATAACAAGATTATTTTTAAAAAAGGAAATAAAGATAGAAAAGTTGTTATTTACTCTACATGTTTTGTAAACTTTAATAAAAAAGATACAGGTATTGCAGCTTTAAAAGTATTAAAAAAAAATGGGGTTGATGTTCAAGAAGCATATCCAGGATGTTGTGGAATGCCATTTTTAGAGCAGGCAGACTTACCAAAAGTTGTTCAACAAGCCAAAAAGGTTTCTAAAGATTTATTAGAGTGGATCGATAAAGGTTACAAAGTTATAACGCTTACAGCCAGTTGTGGTCTAATGCTAAAATTTGAGTGGCCACTATTATTACCAAATAACGATAGCATAAAAAAATTGTCAGCGAACGTAATGGATATAGATGAATATGTTGTGGATATTGCAAATAAAGAGGGCTTAGTTGAAGGACTTCAGGAAATTGATGGTGGTGTTACAGTTCATCATGCATGTCATGCGAGAGCCCAAAATATGGGCATTAAAGCAAGAGATATGCTGAAACTAATACCAAATGTTAAAATAGACGTTGTTGAAAGATGTGCCGGTCATGGTGGTACATTTGGGGTAATGAATGACACTCATGACTTAGCAATTAAAGTTGGAAGGCCAACAGCTAGACAAATCAAAACTAAAAATAATAAATATATGGCATCAGATTGTCCTTTAGCAGGTAAACATTTAAAACAGTTAGAGGTGGATACAAATATTTCAAATGATGAGGCACTACATCCCATAGAATTGGTAGCAAAAAGTTATAGACTTTAGTAATGTCTAAAGAAAAAAGAACCATTCAAAAAGAAGATATCATGCCTTTAGATGTTTATACGAGTCAAAGAAAAGAATTAAGAAAAAAAATCGTAGATTTTAAAAAAGATAGAAGAATACCATTAGGACCATACGCAACATTTTATTTTGAAAGTTATGAAACAATGTTAGCTCAAGTTCAAGAAATGCTCTACATTGAAAAAGGTGGAGAAGAACAATTAAAAGACGAACTTACAGCTTATAATCCTTTAGTACCAAATGGAAAAGAATTAACAGCAACATTAATGTTTGAAATAGATAACCCAGTTTCGAGAGCATCCTTCTTAGGAAAAGTTGGTGGTATAGAGGAAAAAGTTTACATGAAAATTAATGAAGAGTTAATCAAAGCAGTACCAGAGGAGGATGTGGATAGAACCTCAGCAGAAGGTAAAGCTTCATCTGTCCAATTTATTCATTTTAAATTTAATGATGATCAAATAAAAAAATTTAAATCAGGCTTGAATCAGATCGAACTAGGCATTGATCATGATGAATATTCTCATTCAACAAAGCTTAATGAGTTAACAATTAATTCATTAATATCAGATTTTAATTAATAGATCCCCAGATATTATCGTTTTTAATCCAACCTTTAAATTTTCCAGTTTTAATCTTACACCAATCAATGTCACATTTTTGAATAATTAACACTCTACCTTTTTTAATTTTAGCTAATGGTTGAGAAAATATTGATGCTTTTTTAAATAAAATTTTATTTTCAAGAGGGATTATTGAATTTATTAATTTTAATTGAGACCAATGAATCCAGCCACTATTATTTTTTAAATCAATTATTCTTCTCCAGTTTTCTTTTTTATCTATTTGTTTGATTGGTAGATTAATTTTTTTATAAACGAATTTAATAGGTGAGTCAAAACCGGGACCATATCTTACATTTACCTTACTCTTTTTTAAAGACAAAAAAATTTCTTCTGAAATGGCACCTGTAGAGAACAATAAAGTAAAAAAAATTATAAAAACTTTTTTTAAATTCAACTGCATAAACACACTTTCCTTTTATTCAATTTTACTTTTCTAAAATTTAAGTTAAGTAAATCTAAAATCAAAATTAAACCATTTAAGGTTTTTCCAATATTTAATATTTGTTTTAAAACTTCATTAGCTTGAATTGTGCCAATTATCCCAGCTACAGTGCCAAGTATTCCTTCATACTCACAATTTAGTATATCGTCTGAGATTTCTTTTTCTTGAAAAAAACATCTCAAACACGGTGTTTTTTTATTTTTAAAATTAAAAGCAAATACATGCCCATCAAATTTACTTATTGCTCCTGTTATTAAAAATTTTTTAAATTTTAAACTAAAATCATTAATTAAAAATTTAGTTTTAAAATTATCAGATCCATCAACTATATAATCATAATCTTTAATAATTTTTTCATAATTATTTTTATTTAATTTTAATTTATAACAAATGACTTTAGTTTTAGAATTAATTATATTTAACTTTTTTTTTGCAGCTTTTACTTTGGGTTTATTTATATCATTATAATCATAAAGACTTTGTCGATGTATATTTGATAAATCAACAGAATCGTAATCAACAATTCCTAATGATCCCACACCTGATCTTGTTAAAAATTCTGCTACTGGACAACCCAATCCTCCCATTCCTACAATTAAAACTTTTGACTCAATAATTTTTTTTTGACCTACAATTCCAATATTCTTCAGGACGATCTGTCTTGAGAATCTTTTTATTTGTTCTTGATTTAATTTTAAACTCATTTACCTGTTGAGCCGAAACCACCCTCTCCTCTTACTGTTTCAGGTAAATTATCTGTTTCTTTAAAACTGATTTTTGCTATAGGAACTAATACCATTTGAGCAATTCGATCACCATTGTTTATCAAAAAATCATTATCCCCATGATTATAAATGATAATTTTTATCTCTCCCCGATAATCACTGTCAATAGTTCCAGGCGTATTTAAAACACTGATATTGTTTTTAGCAGCCAAGCCTGATCTAGGTCTAATTTGAATTTCATAATTCTCAGAAAAAGCTACAGTTAGTCCAGTGGGAACCATAGAGGATGTTTTTGGTTTTACATTTATTGGGTTTTTTGTAAATGCCATTAAATCCATTCCAGAAGCGCCATTAGTTTTATATGCAGGAAGTTTTACCTTAGGATCTAATTTTTTTATTAGCACTTTAGCCATTAATTAATCTGAGTAACAATTCTATCTACAATTTCTTCTGATATTTCAGATTTTCTTTTTAATGAAAGTTTTTCACTTTTCATTAGCGAATTTTTATAATAGATGGTGACCTCATTAAACTCACTATCAAATCCACCTCTTGTTTTGGAAACATCATTAGCTATTATCCAATCACAATTTTTATTTGATAATTTGGTAGCTGCATTTTTATCTAAATTTTCTGTTTCAGCCGCAAAACCAATTACTAGTTTTGGTCTCATAGAGTTATGATTAGAAACATAATTTAATATATCAATGTTTCTCTCTAAATTGATAGTCAATTTTGATTGTTTTTTAATTTTTTCAGTTTGTTTCTTATTTACTTTGAAATCGGATACAGCAGCTGCAAATATAGCTATATCTGCAGGTAAGTTTTGTTGAGTAGCTTTAAACATTTCCTCAGCAGTTTCTACTTTTACTAAATTGATATTTTTGTCAATATTCAAATTAGTTGGACCTGATATCAATGTTGTATCGTATCCTCTTTTAGATAACGACTTTGCTATTTCGTAACCTTGTTTTCCACTTGATTTATTTGTTATGTATCTCACAGGATCAATATATTCTTTAGTTGGACCTGCAGTGACCAATGCCTTTATTTTTTTATTTTTGATTTGATGGTTTAAAAAATTTTTAATTTCATTAAAAATATCAGTAGGGTCTGACATTTTTCCCTCACCATATTCTCCACATGCCATATCTCCTATTACTGGACCTATAAATTTGTAACCATAACTTTTTAATATCTTAAAATTATCTTTAGTTGATTGGTGTTCCCACATTCTAACATTCATGGCTGGAACTAAAAATATTTGTTTATTTGAAGCAAGGATTACAGTTGAGGCTAAATCTTCAGAAGAGCCTTGACTTAGTTTAGAAATTGTATTTGCTGTTGCTGGGGCAACAACAATCACATCAGCCCATCTAGATAGCGAAATATGATCCATTTCAGTTTCATTCTCAATATTGAATAAATCATCGTAAACTTTACCCTGTGATAATGATGTGATTGACAAAGGTGTTACAAATTCTTTAGCACTTTTAGTTAAAATTGTTTTTATTTGTGCATTACTTCTTTTGAATAATCGAATTAATTCAAGACTTTTGTATGCTGATATACCACCACATATTATAAAAAGAATTTTTTTGTTTGTTAAATCATTCATCGATTTAATTAAAATACCAATAGACCAAAAATTACAAGGACTAAAAAACCAATAATAGATTGATTTCTAAAAGCAATCATTTCTGTTTTTTTAGTATTTAGGGCAGTGTATGAATTAGAGTTTTGAGGAATTTGCCCACTAGCTAAATAAGTAAGGGCTTGATTGGCTTTATCCATAATTTCAGGAAACTCTGGTAATCTTTTAATTACTTCAGAGGTATTTTGAATTGTATCGTTTATAGCGGTCATTGGGTTTTTAGTTTCTTTGAGCCAACTTTCAAGTACAGGCTTTGAAGTTGACCAAATATTTGTATTTGGATTTAATTTTCTTGCTACACCCTCAACTACTACCATTGTTTTTTGTAACATAAGAAGTTGCGGTTGAGTTTGCATGTTAAATTTTTCAGTTACATCAAATAATTGTTTTAACAATTTTCCACCTGAAATATCTTTAACTGCTTGCCCAAAAATTGGTTCTCCTATTGATCTTAGTGCTTGAGCTAGATCATCAATCGGAACTTCTTTTGGAACCAAACCTGCAATTAAATGAACTTCTGCAACTTTACGATAATCTCTTTGTATAAATCCAAATAATATCTCTGCTAAAAATCTTTTACTCAATTTATCCAATCTTCCCATTATTCCAAAATCAATAGGTACTATGTGACCATCATTGTCTATAAATATATTACCTTGATGCATGTCAGCATGAAAAAAACCATCTCTTACTGCATGTCTTAAAAAATTTTGAATAACATCTTCTGCAATTTTATTAGTGTTATGATTTCTTTTTTTTAATTCATCAGTCTCTCTTATAGAAATTCCATCAATCCAATCAAGGGTCATCACATTTTCGCTTGTAAAGTTCCAATAAATTTGAGGCACTCTAAATCCAACGTCATTTTTAGTATTTTCTGCATATTCATTTGCTGCTGCAGCTTCAAATCTAAGATCCATTTCAAGATTTGTAATTTCTTTTAGCAAAAAAACTACTTCAACTAATTTGAGCCTTTCAGTTTTTTTTATAAACGACTCAACTAAAAACGCAAAAAGCATAATAGCGTCTATTTCATCATTAAAAATTTTTTTTATATTTGGTCTTAAAATTTTGATGGCCACGTCTTTAATTGTTCCATTCTCATCAATTTGCGCTTTATGTACTTGAGCTATAGAAGCTGCAGCCACAGGTTCACTTAAATTAATTATCGAATTATAGGTATCATCACCTAAATCATTTTTGATTATTTCTTTTGCTTGATTTAAAGAAAATGGTGGTAACCTATCTTGAAGGTTTTCAAGTTTTTTTGAAAGCTCTTCGCCAATAATATCTGGTCTTGTAGCTAAAAATTGACCAAGCTTTATAAAAGTTGTTCCCATAGACTCTAATGAGCTAGATAATCTCTCACCTTCATTTTTATTTATATCTATTGGTTTTCTAGTAGAGAAAGAAAACGATAAAATTTTGAACAGGATTTTTATTGTTAGCGGTGGTTCTTGAAATTTTGAAGTTATATTTAATATATCTGATTTAGCAATTTTTCGGCCAAGTTTAAATAGAGTAATTATTTTTTTTAACATTAAATTTTCCATCCACTATGAATTGAAACTATTCCACCAGATAAATTTCTATAAGTGCATTTTTTGAAACCATTTTTTTTCATCAAATCAATTAATTCATCTTGATTAATGAAGTTTTCGATACTTTTAATAAGGTATTCATAAGGTGTGCTGTCACCGACAACTAATTTACCTATTGATGGGATAAGTTTTGAGTAATTTTTATAAACGGCATCTAAACTAAGGTTTTGTATTTTAGAAAATTCAAGACATAGATATCGACCACCTGGTTTTAATACGCGATATGCTTCAGATAAAGCCTTATTTAAATTTTTAGTGTTTCTTAAACCAAAACTAATAGTATAAAAATTGAAAGAATTTTTAGGCAATGGAAGTTTTTCTGCTGGGGCAATAATCCATTCTAAATTTTTAAATTTGTTAAGTTTTTCTTTACCTTTCTTAATCATGCTTTTATTAAGATCAACACAAGTTACTTGAGAATTTTTGTCTACAAAATTTAAAAAAAGTTTAGCAATATCTCCTGTGCCACAAGCAACATCAATTAATTTTTGACCTTTAGAGGAATTCATCATATTTAATAGATCTTTTTTCCATAATCGATGGACTCCTAATGACATAAAATCATTCATCAGGTCATATTGATCATAAACTTGATCAAAAACATTTTGTACTAGCCCTTTTTTATTTTGCAGATATTGTTCCATAATTATAAATATATATCGAATATAGTGTTAAATGCCAGAATTACCAGAAGTTGAAGTCGTTAGACAGTCGTTAAATAAAAAAATCAAAAAAAAAAAGGTTAAAAGGGTAATAATAAGAAACAGAAATTTAAGGTTCAAAATTCCTTTAAATTTTTCAAATCTACTGGAAAATAAAAAAATTACAAAAGTCGATAGATTTTCTAAATATTTGATTTTATGTCTTTGTAACAAAAGCTACTGTTTAATACATCTAGGAATGTCAGGTACTATACATATAGTTTATAAAAATAAAAAAAATTTGTTAACAAATAGTAGTTTTTATAATTCTCCAAAACTTCCCAATAAACACAATCATGTTGAGATAATCTTCAAAAATTTAAAAATTGTTTATAATGATCCTAGGAGGTTTGGTTTTTTTCAAATTATCCAAAATTCATATTTATTAAAAAAAAGGTTTGCACACTTAGGTCCTGAACCGTTTAATTCAAAATTTAATTTAAGATATATATCCACTTACTTCAAAGGAAAAAAAAAAAATATTAAAAGCTTTTTATTGGATCAAAATTTTGTCTCTGGAATAGGAAATATATATGCTAGTGAAATTTTATTTTTAAGTAGGTTAAATCCAAAAAAAAAAATATCTTCTCTTGAATATCAAGATTGTAAAAAAATTATAATTAATTCAAAAAAAATTCTTTTAGATGCAATCAAAAAAGGAGGGTCAAGTATAAGAGACTTTAAGAATTTATCAGGTAGAAATGGTAGTTTCCAAAAAGATTTTAAAGTTTATAATAGAGAGGGATTAAATTGCAAAAGATCAAAATGCCTAGGAATAATTAAAAAAAAAATTATTTCTAATAGATCGACTTTCTTTTGTAATATTTGTCAAATATAATCAATTATTTCGTTGACCAATATAAATTCTCAAGTTATACCCCTGCGCATATGGCTAATACAAAATCTGCAATTAAAAGAATTAGAAGAATATCAAAACAAACAGTTGTTAATAAAGCGAGAAAAAGCAGATATAAAACTGCTTTGAAGAAAATGAACTTATTGATTGAAAGTAAAAAAAAGGCTGATGCTTTAAAATTCTTACCTAAGTTGAATTCTGAGTTAATGAAGATAGCTAAAACAGGTATTATTAAAAAACAAAACGCATCTAGAAATGTATCTAGAATAACAAAAAAAATTTCAACAATTTAATTTAATACTCCAGGTTGTTAAATGGATTCAACCTCAGGAACTACAAAATCTATATAAAGAAATTTCTTAAATACAATATTTAGATTTAGTAAATAAATAAATTAAAATTATTCAATTATAAATTTTATTTATAAAAAACAAAAATAAAAATTTATAATCTTTATTTTTTGAAATCTCTAATTGCACAATCATAGATTTTATTTTTTTTTTTAAAATTAAAATTATTTGTTGCAATAATTTTATTATAGCTCTAACTGAAGTTTCTCCTAATTTATGAATAATTCTATTAAAAATAAAAATCTTAGCAATCTAAAAACTGAATGTATTGATTGGATAGTTATTCAAAATGATTTAAAAAACAAATTAGGAACTGATATTTATGATAGTTGGTTAAAAAAAATTGATTTAGTTGAAGAATTTAGTAATTATCTTTTATTATCTGTACCAACAAGATTTATTAGAGATTGGATTACATCCAGATATTTAGATCAAATATTACAAATAATTAAAGGTTATAATAAGAATATATTTCGGATTGAATTTAAAATAATTGAACAATTCAACAATAATACAGAACAAAAAATTGAAAACTCAGAGCTTTTAAAAGGTAAAGAAAATGTTTCGTTTATTAAAGACTCTTTTTTACAATATAATCGGATAGATCCAAACAAGACCTTTGATAACTTTATTACAGGATCTAGTAATAAACTAGCTTATGAAGCTTCAATAAAAATTTCAGAAAAATCGTCCCACTATAACCCACTTTATATATATGGTGGAGTTGGCATGGGTAAGACACATTTACTAAATTCAATTGGTTTTGAATTAAAAAAAAATAGTAAAGTAATGTTTGTTTCAGCTGAAAGGTTTATGTATCAATTTGTTAAATCAATAAAAGCAAATGATATGGTCAAATTTAAAGAATATTTTAGGAATACTGATATTTTATTAATTGATGATATTCAATTTATGAATGGAAAAGAGGCTATGCAAGAGGAGTTTTTCCACACATTTAACGCACTAATGGATAAAGGTTCAAAGATAATTGTTTCTTCAGACAGGGCTCCAAATAAATTAACTAGGATACAAGAAAGAATAAAGTCTAGATTTTCAGGTGGTTTAGTTGTTGATATTCAAAAACCTGATTATGAATTAAGAAAAAAAATAGTTGAGAGCAAAACTATTGAATTAAATAATTTGTATTCAGAACAAGTTGGAATATCAAAAGAAATCAAAGATTTTATCAGTAACGAGATTACAGCCAGTATAAGAGAATTAGTTGGAGCAGTTAACCGGATAGTGTCGTTTTCAAGAATATATAATAAGATTCCAAATGTAGCAGAAACAAAAATAGTATTAAAAGATTTGTTAAATTTGACAGAAAACAGAGTGACAATTGATTTAATACAAACGATAGTGTGTAAATTTTTTAAAATTAGTAAAAATGAAATGCTGTCTTCTCGT
The DNA here is from genome assembly GCA_902604605.1 of uncultured Pelagibacteraceae bacterium. Taxonomy (GTDB): domain Bacteria; phylum Pseudomonadota; class Alphaproteobacteria; order Pelagibacterales; family Pelagibacteraceae; genus Pelagibacter. Next base: position 34,451 of record CACKZI010000003.1, read on the forward strand.
AGATCAAGGTATTTAGTGAGACCAAGACAAACAGCTATATATTTAACTAAGATTTTGACCTCAAAATCTCTACCAGAAATTGGACGTGAATTCTCAAATAGAGATCATACCACGATCATTCATTCAGTAAAAACTATTGAAAAACTGAAAGAAAATGATCCTGATATGATTGAAAATATTAATAAACTAAAAAACCAGATACTTTATAATAACAAAGAAAATGAAATTTAGCGTTAATCAACAAGATTTACAGCAAGCATTAAATTATTGTCAAGGTGTAATAGAAAAACGAAGCACCTTACCAATTTTATCAAATATATTATTAGATGTTAATGATACTAAGCTAACAATTACAGCTACAGATTTAGACTTAATATTTATTCATCAAATAAAAAATGTAGAAGTTTTAGAAGAGGGAAAGACAACAACAGTTTCTTCAACGATGTATGATATTGTAAGAAAGCTTTCCTCTGGAAAAAAAATTAATTTAACTCTGAATGATAAAAGTAAATTGCATTTAGAGTCTGAAAAATCGATTTTCAATCTAAATTGTATGGAAGCCTCAGAATTTCCACTCACGGACGAAAATTTCACTCAAAATGAATTTTTGATTAAGTCTAAAGAACTTTTAAAACTATTAAATAAATGTAAGTTTTCAGTGTCTAATGATGAAACTAGACATTATTTAAGTGGAATATATTTTCATCAAACTGAAGTTGAGGAAAAAAATTATTTAACTGCAGTAGCAACTGATAGTCATAGAATGTCAATATCTAAAGTTAGACTAAATCAAAAGATAGATTTTGATTCAATTATTCTTCCTAAAAAAACTATCTTCCAATTATGTTCTTTGCTAGACACATATGATGGAGAAGTTAAAATTTCTAATGCAAAATCTAAAATTAAATTTGAATTAAATAATAGTATTTTAATTTCTAAATTGATTGACGGAAAATTCCCTAATTATATTCAAGTTATTCCTAAAAATAATCAAAAAAAGTTAGAGATAGATTTAAAACTTTTTTTAGACTCGGTGGATAGAGTAGCATCGGTTTCTTTAGATAAAAAGGATGGTGTTAAATTTGATTTGACCAAAGATACACTTAACCTATCTGTTAATAATACAAATAGCGGTGATGGAAAAGAAACGTTAATAGTTAAGTTTGATCATGATTTACAGATAAGTTTTAATTCTAGATATTTAATAGATGTAGCATCACAACTGGATGGAAATAAAATTGAATTGTTTTTAAATGATACTGGATCACCGGCGCTAATAAAAGATCCAGGTGATTTTGATAGTATTTATGTTGTAATGCCAATGAAAGGTTAATTCATTAAATCAAGCTCAGAATAAATATTTTTTTGAAGTATTTTAATAAAGTCATCTTTTGTTAATCCAGGTTCAATAGGTTTTAAAATTGAGATAGTAATTTCTTTATTTGCTACTTTCATACCGTTTTTTGGCCAAACATATCCTGAATTAATAGCAACAGGCTGACATAAAATTTTTAATTCCTCGTAAATCCTAGCAGATCCTTTTTTGAATTCAGGTCTCTCCGTTGGTAAAACTCTTGTTGCTTGAGGGAAAATAATTAGTGGTCTGTCAGTTTTATCAATTATATTTGATACATCTTCAAAAAATCCCAAATTTTCTCTGGTTACTTTATTTCTTTTTATTGAAATAGATCCAATCTTTCTCAAATACCATCCAAAAACTGGAATAAGTAAAAGTTCTTTTTTTAAAATAAAAACAGGTGAGTTAAAAATTGTTTGAAGAAAAAAAGTTTCAAACATTGATTGATGAGAGGAAGCAATAAAAAATTTTTTATTTCTAATTATATTTTCTTTTCCCTTTATTGTAATTTTTGTAGAAAGAAAAACTTTTAAACAAATGGCAGACCAGTATCCCATTAATTTGCCACCAATTAATACAATATTTTTTGGTAAAAAAAATGAGGGGAGAAATATTATTGATATGAAGAAGATTCCTGTAAAAAAAACTATTGTAAATAGAAAATTTCTAATCATTTTAATTTTAATTTAAATTAAATCTTTAAGCTTCTGCCTTTTGCTAATAACTTGAACTTTTGAATTCTTTATAAGAATTTCAGCTGCTTTAGGTCGCAAGTTATAGTTTGAGCTTAAAGACATCCCATAAGCACCAACATCACAAATTATAACTAAATCTTTTTCATTTAGTTTTTGAAAATTTTTTAAAGTTGAAAATTTATCTGTGCTTTCGCAAATTGGGCCAACAAATTCATAAATCTTTTTTGATTTTTTTGAATTTTTTCTCACGGGAATTATACGATGTTTTGCATTATATAAAGCAGGTCTTATTAGATCATTCATGCCGGCATCCAATATAACAAAACTTTTTTTATGTCCCTCTTTAATATAAACTACTCTAGATATTAAAACTCCACAATTTCCAATTATAGATCTCCCTGGTTCAAAAATTATTTTAGAATTAAATTTTTTAGTTAATTTTTGTATATTTAAAGAATATTTTTTAAAATTTAATTTTTTATTATTATTATCATAATTTATTCCCATACCACCACCAAGATCTATATATTCAAATTGATAATTTGTTTTTTTAATGACTTTAATCAAAACTTTAAGCATTTTTTCATAAGGTTTATTTTCAAGAATTTGGCTACCAATATGAACACTTAAACATTTAAGATTTAAATTTTTGGATTTTTTAACATATTCAACTAAATCACAAAATATTTTTTCAGATATACCAAATTTATTTTCTCTTTTTCCTGTAGATATTTGACTTAAAGTTTTAGCATCGGTGTTAGGATTTAGTCTTATACCGATATCAATCCTTTTTCGTTTTAATTTTGCTAATTTTTCTATAGTTAATATTTCACTTTTTGATTCAGCGTTAATTAATAAAATTTTTTTATTAATAGCATAATTTATTTCATTTAAAGTTTTTCCAACACCTGAAAATACAATTTTATCAGGTTTTATTCCTGAGTTAAGGGCTTTCATCAATTCTCCAATTGAAACTACATCTGCTCCTAAACCTAATTTTCCAATTTCACTCAATAATGTTGTATTTGGATTTGATTTAACAGCAAAACAAATTAATGGATTTATAGTTTTAAAATTTATTTTAAATTCTTCTATATTTTTTTTAATTTTTTTTAAAGAATAGCAATAAAGAGGCGTAGCATACTTTTTAGCCAAAAAAGTTGCTTTATAATTTTCAATTAAATAATCTCGAGATCTATACTTCATTGCACCACTTTTATTTTAGTGCTAGATTTTTCTGTTTTTAGTTCTTCATAAATGGGGTCGCCCTTTTTACCGCATGATAAAACTAATGTAATTACAATAAAAAGTAGAAATATTTTTTTAATCATATCTGTTTTTTATATTTTACTATCATTTTTTTTATATTTTCAAAAGATGTTCCTCCGTAAGACTTTTTTGAATTTACAGAATTTTTTAAATCAAATACTTTTAAAACATCATCTGTTAATTTGGGTTCAATTTTTCTTAATTCTACTATTGTTAATTCTTCAAGTTTTTTCTTATTCTTTTCTGCAAAATTGACTATTGAAGCTGTTTTTTCATAAGCTTCTCTAAAAGATAGCGAAAAGTTTTTAACCAAATAATCTGCTAAATCCGTAGCTGTCAAATATCCAGAACTCGCAAGTTCTAACATCTTCTTTTTATTAGGACTGATATTATTTAAAATCTCGTCTAATATTTTTAAACAATTAACAAGTAAGTCGTTAGATTTAAAAACAATTTCTTTGTCATCTTGCAAATCTTTAAAGTAAGACAAAGGTAATCCTTTTAGAATTGTTAGCATTGAAAATAAATTTCCATAAATTGATCCAGTTTTACCTCTTAAGTATTCGAGTAAGTCAGGATTTTTTTTTTGTGGCATGATAGAAGATCCTGTAACAATTTTATCTGACAATTTTATTAAACCAAAACCATCAGAGTTCCATATAATTAGTTCTTCAGCAATTCTAGAAATATGCATCGAACAAACAGAACAACTATATAAATAATCTAAAACAAAATCTCTGTCCGATACAGTATCAATTGAATTATTTGTAGGATTTTTGAAACCTAATTTTTTTGTGGTAAAGTATCTATCTATATTAAATGAAGTTCCAGTTAAAGCAGAAACTCCCAATGGATTTTCATTTAAACTTTCCAAGTTATTTAAAAATCTTCTCTTATCTCTGTTAAACATTTCAATATATGCCATTAAATAATGTCCAAAGGATAAAGCTTGTGCATTTTTGAGATGTGTAAAACCAGGCATTATTGTTTCAATATTTTTTTCGGCAATCTTTAAAGTTGATTTAATGATTTTATTTAAATAATTATCGATCTCAAGTGTTGAGGATTTGATCCAAATTTTGAAATCCGTAATGACTTGATCATTTCTAGAACGAGCCGTATGAATAAATCCAGCTTCAGTACCAATTATTTGGGATAACCTTTTTTCAATATTCATATGAATATCTTCATATTTTGTATTGAATTCAAATTTATTTTTAGAAATTTCATTTTTTATTTTGTTTAGTCCATAGATGATCTTATTTTTAATCTTAAAGGAAATAATTTTTTGTTTAAAAAGCATTTCAACATGCGCAATAGAACCAGTTATATCTTCTTTATAAAGTCGTTTATCAAAATTGATAGAACCTCCAATTTTTTGAAAAAGATTTGAAGTATTTTTTTTAATGCGTGTACCCCAAATTGTCTTATTGTTTTTATTTTTTACCATGATATTTAATTATACCTATTTAATATGAGATTTTTAATAGTATTTATATTTTTAATTACAAACTCCTTAGCAAATGAAACTCCAAATATTAAAAATCTTATAATTAACAAAGAATTAAAAAAATATGGTGATTTAACATTTTTAGATGGTGAAAATAAGCTAGTAAATTTAGATAATTATAACGGAAAGCTTATTTTACTAAATTTTTGGGCAGTATGGTGTGCACCTTGTAAAGAAGAAATGCCATCTTTAGATTTATTAAACAATAATAAAAATTTAAATAATTTAGAAATTTTTCCTATAAATGTTGGACAGGATAAAATTGAAAAAGCTGAGGAATTTTTTCAAGATTTGGGAATCAAAAATTTAAAAATATATTTTGACTCTGAAATCACATTAGCTAGAAAATTTGCACTTAGGGGAATTCCAACATCTATTTTTTTGAATAAGAAAGGAGAAGAATTTGCAAGAGTTGTTGGTTCCATTGATTTTCAAGATGTAAAGTTTATAGATTGGTTGAGTTCTTATAATTAATTTTTAAAAAAATAAGCAAAACCAACCAAGGCAAGAACAGCTATAAATTGTAATAAAACTCTAAGCTGCATTAACTTGTTAGAATATTTTTTACTTGTCTCACCACCCTTAAACAAAGTTCCAATACCAAGAATTAGAACTATCCCTACTGCAATAAGCAATATAATAGATAAAATTTTTAATATTGTTCCAGTAAACATTTAGATATTGTAAGATGTTTTAAAAATAAAAAAACATAAATAATTGACTATGACATTTTGTCTAGAATCCACAATAATTAAACCTGAAAATAATAAGAAAATTAATAATGCAATTATTTTACTACATGGATATGGAGGTGATGGAAAAGATATAAGTATGCTCTCATTAAATTGGAAGAGATATTTACCAAATACAATTTTTATTTGTCCAAATGGTCATGAGTCATGTGTAGTAAATCCCTCAGGATTTCAATGGTTCGATTTATCAAGAGATGATCCTAAATACGTTTTAGATGAAGCTAAAAAAGCTGAAAATTTACTTCGTCGATTTGTAGATGAAATAAAAAATGAATTTAACTTAGAAAATGATAAAATTTGTTTATCTGGCTTTAGTCAGGGGTGCATGATGTCTATTAACTTAGGATTAACATCAAATGAAAAATTTTCCTGTATTGTAGGTTTTTCTGGAAAAATTATTGATCAAGAATATTTAAAAATAAATAAAAAGGCCTCAACAAATCTTTTATTGATCCATGGTGACGCAGATGAAATTGTATCACCACATTTTTTGTTAGAGGCTAAAGATTTTTTTATTAGAAACAATATAGATATAACAACACATCTTATAAAAGATTGCGGACATCATATTCCCATTGAAGCATCAAGCATAGCTTTAAATTATATATTAAAAAAAATTAAATAATTTCTTAATATTGAAATAATTTTTTATTTAAGTTAGATTATTTTATGGATAATTTAATTGAAAAAAATATTTCATTAGAAAAATGCCCTGCATTGGTATTAAATGCGGATTATAGACCTTTAAGTTATTATCCTCTTTCATTATGGTCGTGGCAAGATACTGTTAAATCAGTTTTTTTAGATAGAGTAACTATAGTTAGTAGTTATGACAGAATAATAAGAAGTCCATCATTTGATATGCAATTACCAAGTGTTATAGCTTTAAAAAATTATATTGTTCCTCAATCAAAACCAAGTTTTACAAGATTTAATGTTTTTTTAAGAGATAAATTTTCATGCCAATACTGTGGTGGTAGCGAAGAGCTTACATTTGATCATTTATTGCCCAGGTCTAAAGGGGGAGAAACAAACTGGGATAATGTTGTTACTGCTTGCTCAGCTTGTAATGTTCAAAAAGGAGGTAAATTGTTGAAATCTTCTGGAATGAAACTTGCACAGCACCCTTATCAGCCATCAACTGAGGATCTACATAGAAATGGTAAAAATTTTCCTCCCAATTATTTACATAAAAGTTGGATGGATTATTTATATTGGGATGTTGAACTAGAAGCTTAGATTTAAATTTTTTCAGATATATTTATTGCAAGTTTTGAACCAGTCTTAATTATTTTATCCATTATAGAATAAAGGCCTTCTTTTGATGCTCCTTTTTCATAAGCTATATCTTTATGATGTAATTCATCATCTCTAAATTTTATAATTTTTTTTTTTAAATCCTTTTCCTCTGGCCCAAGTTGATCTATTTGATTTTGATAATGTTCATCAATTACCTCCTCAACAGAAGCAGTGCATAGCATTGCTGCTTTTTTTCCGAGAAGAGTTGAACCAAAACCCAATCCAACACCTAACAAATCCCATAAAGGTAATAATTTGGTTGGCCTGATCTTTCTTTTTCTAATTTCTTTTTCAAAAAATTCGCAGTGTTCTTTTTCATGGATTTTCATTTCCTCAATTGTTTTTTTTAAATTTTCATCTTTCACTAGTGTGTTAAGTGCTAATAATTGTCCTTCATAGATTTTAACAGCACCCCTTTCACCAGCGTGATCTACCCTTATAAATTCATCAACCCTATTTTTTAAGTTTTTCATAATTTTTAAAGATTTTTGTTAACAAAAAAACAAAAATTAAACTTATAATCATATTAAATGTTGTAAGTGATAATCCAAAAATTTTAAATGTCACATCCTTACAGCCTACAGTCAATATCTGTAATTGTTTCAATAATTCCTCTTTAGAAATAATATCAGAAGCATTTTTAAGTCCACAAGACGCCGATTCTTCAAAAAAACCTTGTTCAATTCCAAAGTGATAAAATGATATTATAAAAGAAAAGCAAAATGTGAAAGTTAATAATAAGATTATAAACTGCTCATTTTTTCTTAGAAAAAAATTTAAAACTATCAAAAAAATACTTAATCCATAAGGAATTCTTTGCATCAAACATAGATTGCAGGGCTTTTGTCCAAGAGCATATTCTATAAAAAAAGCTGATATTATAGAAACTAAACTGATGAGAAAAATTGCCTTTAAATAAATATCTATTTTTAAATTATGCATGAAATTTAGATATCAAATAAATTATAATTCCTATTAAAACAATTAATATTCCAATTATCGTGAACCATTTAGATCCATGTTTATCCATGAATTCTGTAAATAGATCTCCAAACTTATATGATAAATATGAAACTATGAAAAAACGCAATCCTCTAGAAATTAAGCTGATCAAAATAAAGATTAGAATATTAAATCCAATTAAACCACTTGAAATAGTGAAGACTTTATAAGGTAGAGGAGTAAAGCCTGCCAGAAAAAGAACTCCAAGCCAGGCATAAAAGCCTTCGTTACTTATTAAACTATTCTTTAGGTTAGCTAACTTACTTTCATAACCATAAAAACTCATTATTTGCATTCCTATATCAAAAAAGAATGCTCCAATAAAATAACCCAATATACCACCCAAAACAGAAAATATTGTAGTAATAAGAAATATTTTTATAAAATCAGTTTTTTTTGAGATTACCATGGGAATTACCATCACATCTGGTGGAATAGGAAAAAAAGAACTTTCAACAAAGGAAACTAATGCTAAATAATATTTAGAACTTTTATGCGCTGCTAAATTTAAACATTTTTTATATAGAGTATTAAACATTTTTTGGTTTTAATATAAATTTAGTTCTTATACTATTTAATAAATTATTAAACAATTAAGGGCGAATGGCGGAACTGGTAGACGCGCACGACTCAAAATCGTGTTTCGCAAGAAGTGAGAGTTCGATTCTCTCTTCGCCCACCAAATTTTATGGAATTAAATAAAATAAATAGCTTAGTAGAGCTTTTTTTTGAAAAGTATAAAGAAAAAAAAGAATTAACAAATCAACCATTTTTAAAGTGGTTAAAAAATGACAAAAATGATTTTTTAACATGGGAACAAGTTAGAAATAATATTTGTTTATTTTCTGAGTATTTAAGTAAAAGTTTGTCTAAAGGAGATAGATGTATTTTATTATCTGAAAATCGACCAGAGTGGCTCATAGCAGACATAGCAATTATGAATGCAGGTGGGGTAACAGTTCCACTATTCACCACTTATTCAGAGAAAGATTATGAATACATAATTAATGATTGTAAACCAAAGATATGTATCATTTCTAATGATATTCAATTTAAAAAGATAGAAAAATTTATTTCTAGTGAAACAAAATTAATTTCATTTGAAAATTTTAATCAAAAAATTGAAAGTATCGAAACTATTTTTGAAAAAAATCCTGAAAAAGAAACAATCAACATCTTTAAGAATTATAATGACAAAATATTAAGAAAAGATCTTGCTTGCATTATTTATACATCAGGGACTACAGGTAACCCCAAAGGAGTGATGCTTAGTCATGGAGGTATCTTATCAAATTGTGAGGGAGCACAAGAAATTTTGGACACATTAGTTAAAAATGAAAAACCAGTTTTTTTAACTTGGCTTCCGTTATCCCATTCATATGAACATACTGTTCAATACGTACAAATATCGCTAGGGGCAAAAATTTACTATGCAGAAAGTTTAGAAAAATTGTTACTTAATATAGCTGTCGCGCAACCAACTATCATGACAGCTGTCCCAAGATTTTATCAAAATTTATTTAGCAAAATTTCTCTTAATTTCTCAAAACAAAAAGGTTTTAAAAAGAAACTGATTGAAAATACTATTTATCTTGGAACCAAAAACTTGAATGGAAAGAGACTAAACTTTACAGAAAAAATAGTGAATTTTTTATGTGAAAGATTAGTAAGAAAAAAAATTAAAAATCAGTTTGGAGGTAAACTAAAAGCATTTGTCTCAGGTGGAGGTGCTTTAGATCAAAAAATAGGTGAATTTTTGAACTCCATAGGACTACCAACTTTACAAGGTTATGGACTGACTGAAACCTCCCCTGTTGTGAGTTGTAATATTCCAGGGAAGATTAAAATCGAAACTGTTGGTCCACCTTTTAAAACCAATCAAGTAAAAATTGCTGAGGATGGTGAAATTTTGGTTAAAGGTGAAAATGTTATGCTTGGATATTGGAATATGAAAAAAGAAACAGATGATATTATCAAAGATGGTTGGTTACACACTGGGGACATAGGGGAATTTACTATTGATGGAAATCTAAAAATAACTGATAGAAAAAAAGAAATTATAG
>CACKZI010000004.1 GCA_902604605.1 uncultured Pelagibacteraceae bacterium
TTCAGGAATAGAATTAACAATTAGGCGAAGAGGAGAAAAAAAAGCACTCACATTCAGTATTATTAGAGAAATTATAGAAATTAAATCTGTTAAAGCCGATCTTTTACAAAAAAATATTGGTTATATTAGATTAACATCTTTTAATGAAAATAGCGCAGCACAAATTCAAAAAGAAATCAACAAATTAGAACAAAATAAAAATGTTGAATCATATATTTTAGATTTGAGAAATAATCCTGGTGGACTCCTTTCTCAAGCAATTAAGATTTCTGATTTTTTTTTAAATAATGGTGAAATTGTATCTACAAAAAGCAGAAAGTCATCAGAAAATAGAAAATGGTTTGCTAAAGAAGGTGATTTGACCAATGGAAAAACGTTAATAGTTTTAATTAATTACGGTTCAGCATCAGCTTCTGAAATTGTTGCTGGGGCACTCAAAGATCATAAAAGAGCAATATTGCTAGGTGAAAATAGCTATGGAAAAGGATCTGTACAGTCGATAATCCCTTTAAAAAATAAAGGTGCAATTAGACTAACTGTTGCAAAGTACTATTTACCTTCGGGAAAATCGATTTCAGAAGTTGGTGTTTCACCTGATATTGAAATTGATGAAAAGTCAAATGATTTTAGAATTAAAACTGAAACTGATAATCAATTAAATTACGCTATCAAATTACTTAACGGTTAATGGAAGAAAAATTTAAAAATCTACCTCTTAGAATTGGTGTGGGTATTATTGTTTTAAATAAAGAAAATAAAGTTTTTGTAGCTAAAAGAATTGATAATCCAGGAAATTTTTGGCAAATGCCTCAGGGAGGTATCGATAAAAATGAAGATTTTTTAAAAGCAGCTTATAGAGAATTAGATGAAGAAACTAATATCAAGAGTGTCAAAGTAATTAAAGAACTTGATGATCTGACAACATATGAACTTCCCAATCACCTTTTAGGAATTATTTGGAAGGGCAAATATAGAGGTCAAAAACAAAAATGGTTTTTAATGAGATTTATTGGGGAAGAAAAAGAGATAAATATTAATACAAAAAATCCTGAATTCTTAGAATGGAAATGGGTTGAAATTGATCAATTAACTGAATTAGTTGTTGATTTTAAATTGGATGTTTATAAAAAAATTAAAAGAAAAATTAAAGAAATTATTAATTAAGTGATCTTAATACTTCAATTTTTTGGTCAATTAAATATTTGGATTGATCATTAATTTCAGTCTTACTTGCCTCATTTTCTGCCTGTTTAAGTAAGTCTTGTCGTTTAGAATTGTCCATGTCTGAAAGGTTGAAAATTGAGCTTGTTAAAATTGATAGATGATTATTTTTAAATTCTACTATTCCATCTTCCACAAAGAATTTTTCGTTACCTGATTTTGATAATACTGTGATTATCCCTGGTTTTAAAAAAGATATAATAGAAATATGATCTTTAAGAATTCCCATCTCTCCTTCAAAAGCAGGCACAATTACTTCCAAAACATCTTCTTTAATTAAAAAGGACTTTTCAGGATTTACTATTTCAATCTTAAACTCATCACTCATCAAGCAGCTGCTTCTTTCTCCATTTTTTCGGCTTTTTCTATTGCCTCTTCAATAGTTCCCACCATATAAAAAGCCGCCTCAGGCAAATGATCATAGTCGCCTTTACAAATAGCGGCAAAACCTTTTATTGTTGAGTCTAAATCAACTAGTTTACCAGGTGATCCCGTAAACACCTCGGCTACAAAAAATGGTTGAGATAAAAATCTTTGTATTTTTCTAGCTCTCGCAACGACCAACTTATCTTCCTCGGATAATTCATCCATACCTAAAATAGCTATAATATCTTGAAGTGATTTATAAGTTTGTAAGATTTTTTGAACTTCCCTAGCAACTCTATAATGTTCATCACCTACAATTCTTGGATCTAAAATTCTTGAAGTTGAATCTAGTGGATCTACAGCAGGATAAATACCAATTTCAGCAATTTGTCTTGAAAGAACAGTTGTTGCATCCAAGTGAGCAAAAGATGTTGCTGGAGCTGGGTCAGTTAAGTCATCTGCAGGTACGTAGATGGCCTGTACTGAAGTAATTGATCCTTTATTAGTAGTGGTGATTCTTTCTTGAAGATTACCCATATCTGTAGCCAGAGTAGGCTGATAACCAACAGCAGATGGTATTCTTCCTAAAAGAGCTGATACTTCAGATCCTGCTTGCGTAAATCTAAAAATGTTGTCTACAAAGAAGAGAACATCTTGTCCCTCTTGATCTCTAAAGTATTCTGCTACAGTCAAACCTGTAAGTGCAACTCTAGCCCTTGCCCCTGGAGGTTCATTCATTTGTCCATAAACAAGTGCTGCTTTAGATCCTGGACCGTCTGGTTTAATAACACCTGACTCCATCATTTCATGATAAAGATCATTACCTTCTCTAGTTCTTTCTCCAACGCCTGCAAAAACAGAAAAGCCACCATGTGCTTTTGCAACGTTATTAATTAATTCCATAATTAAAACAGTTTTACCGACACCAGCTCCACCAAATAATCCAATCTTTCCACCTTTCGCATAAGGTGCTAACAGATCAATTACTTTAATACCCGTAACAAGTATTTCCGTTTCAGTTGATTGGTCATTGAATTCTGGGGCTGATCGATGAATAGGCCAACTTTCTTTAGTTTTAACTTCACCTCTTTCATCTATTGGTTCTCCAATTACATTTATAATTCTTCCTAATGTTTCAGGTCCAACAGGTACTTGAATAGGTGCCTTGGTATTTGTTACCTCATCACCTCTTTTTAATCCTTCAGTAGCATCCATTGCGATAGTTCTTACTGTAGTCTCTCCTAAATGCTGAGCAACCTCAAGAACTAATCTGTTATCTCCATTTTTACATTCTAACGCTGTTAAAATTTCTGGAAGATCTCCATTAAATTTTACGTCTACTACTGCTCCAATAACTTGTGTAATGATTCCTTTGCTCATAATTATAAACTTTCTGCTCCTGATATGATTTCTATTAGTTCTTTAGTAATTGCTGCTTGACGACTTCTATTATACTCAATTGTAAGTTTGTCAACCATTTCACCTGCGTTACGGGTTGCATTGTCCATTGCACTCATTCTTGATCCTTGTTCGCTAGCTGAATTCTCTAACATTGCCTTAAATATTTGAGTGGAAATATTTTTTGGCAACAAGTTACTTAAAATTTCATCTTCATCTGGTTCAAACTCATAACTATCTTCAGATTCATTTTCTTTAGATCTTTCTGTTTTTAAAGGAATTATTTGTTGTGCTTGAGGAATTTGAGTTATAACATTTTTAAATTGATTATAAAAAATAGTACAAAAATCAAATTCCTCAGAATTAAATTTTTCAATAACCATTTTGCCAACTTTTTCTGCATCAAAATAATTTGCATTTTTTGATTCTTTAAAAGAAATATTTGCAATAATCTTATTTCCGTACATTCTTTTAAGCTGATCATTACCTTTTGATCCAACAGTTATTATTTTTAAATCTTTTCCATTTTTTTCTAATTTATTAAAATAATTTTTAGCTTTTTTTATTATATTACTATTAAAACCACCACACAAACCTCTGTCAGAAGTCATAACTACGCAAAGATGTACATTATCTTTTCCTGTTCCTGAGAGTAATTTAGGAGCATTATCTTTATCTGAAATTCCATTAGACAGATTTAAGATAACATTATTCATTTTTTCTGAATAAGGTCTTCCTTTTTCTGCACTTTCTTGTGCTCTTCTAAGTTTAGCTGCCGCAACCATCTTCATAGCTTTAGTGATTTTTTGTGTAGACTTTACACTTGCTATTCTTTTTTTTAGATCGTCTAAACTAGCCATATTATTTAAGATTTAAAGTTTTGTTTTAATTGAGAAATTACTTCAATAAGCATTTTTTCTTTATCTTCATCAAGTTTACCTGAACTTTGGATTGACTCAATAATCTCAGGTTTTTCAGATTTACATTTTTCAATAATCTTACTTTCAAATTCTGCAATATCTTTTAAATCAATATCATCTAAATATCCTTTTACACCGCAGAAAACCGATATTACTTGCTCTGCCACTGTCATAGGAGAATATTGTTTTTGTTTAAGTAACTCTGTAAGTTTAGAACCTCTGTTTAAAAGTTGCTGTGTTGATGCATCTAAATCAGATCCAAATTGAGCAAAAGCAGCCATCTCCCTATATTGGGCTAATTCTAGTTTCATTGATCCAGAAACTTTTTTCATGGCCTTAGTTTGTGCTGATGATCCAACTCTAGAGACTGACAAACCTACGTTAATTGCAGGTCTAATACCCTGATTAAAAAGTTCTGTTTCTAAAAATATTTGCCCATCTGTAATTGAAATTACATTTGTTGGAATAAAAGCAGATACGTCTCCACCCTGCGTTTCTATGATTGGAAGTGCTGTCAACGATCCTCCACCATGCTCATCACTTAATTTAGCAGCTCTTTCAAGTAATCTACTATGTAAGTAAAATACATCTCCTGGATAAGCTTCGCGTCCTGGAGGTCTTCTAAGTAAAAGTGACATCTGTCTATATGCTACTGCTTGTTTTGACAAATCATCATATATGATAAGTGCATGCATTCCATTATCTCTAAAAAATTCACCCATTGCACAACCTGTATATGGAGCTAAGAATTGAAGTGGTGCTGAGTCAGATGCTGTTGCAGCAACAATTGTTGTGTATTCCATTGCTCCAGCTTCTTCCAAAGTTTTTTGAATTTGTCTAACTGTAGATCTCTTTTGTCCTACAGCAACATAAATACAATAAAGCTTTTGTTTTTCATCGCCAGAGTCATTTATTTTTTTCTGATTTATTATGGCATCAATTGCAACTGCAGTTTTTCCAGTCTGTCTATCACCAATAATTAACTCTCTTTGACCTCTTCCAATAGGAACCAAACTGTCAATTGATTTTAAACCTGTTTGCATTGGTTCGCTAACAGATTGTCTTGGAATAATTCCAGGAGCCTTCACCTCTACTCTGCTTTTTTTTATTCCTTTATCTAGTGCGCCCTTTCCGTCTATAGGGTTACCTAAGCCATCAACAACCCTTCCTAATAATTCTTTTCCTACAGGTGTATCAACAATACTTCCTGTTCTTTTTACGATATCACCTTCTTTAATATTTCTATCATCACCAAAAATTACAACTCCTACATTTTCACTTTCTAGGTTTAAGGCCATTCCTTTTGATCCATCTGCAAATTCAACCATCTCACCTGCCTGAACATTATCCAAACCATAAATTCTAGCAATTCCATCTCCTACGGATAAAACCTGTCCTACTTCAGAAACTTCAGCTTTTTCCCCAAAATTTTTAATTTGTTCTTTTAATATTTTTGTAACTTCTGACGGATTTATTTCCATATTATGCCTCTACCATTCTATTTTCAATTTGTTGTAGTTTATTTTTAATAGAGGTATCAATCATTGTACTTCCAATTTGTACGACCAGACCTCCAATTAAACTTTGATCATGATTATAGTTTAATTTTATTTTAGATTTAAAATTATTTGAGAGTTCTTCTGTAATTTTATCAATTTCTTCTTGAGAGAGCTTTTTAGCTGATTTAATTTCTGCCTTTAGTTCGTCTCTTTTTTTTGAACAAATTTCATTAAAACTTATTAGTATTTTTTCTAAATAAAAAAATCTTCTTTTCACAATCAAAAAATTTAAAAAATTTTTAAACAATATCTCTAATTTAAAATTTTCAGATATCTTTTTAATTATGTTCATTAAAACATCACGGTCTATTGTGGGATCTTTAATTAAATTTTTAAAATCTTCATTATTTGAAATCAAATTTAATAATGCAGCAGAATTTTCTTCGATTTGAATAAGGAAATTTGACTCACTTGCTAGCTCAAATAAGGCTAATGAATATCTATTAGCTGAAGTATCAGAAAATCCCTTATTTTTACTCAACTTATCACCTTTGTAATGTCTATGATTAAATTTAAAATCACGTTTAAATAACACATGACCCTATAGTCTTCAAGTAACTCATTAGCTTAAAACTGTTTTTTTTGGGCTTTAATTGAAGCTTATTGGATCAACATCAACTGAAAGTTTTATTCCTGATAAAAATTTATATTTTGAAATCACTAAAGCTAAAGAATTCTGCAATTTTAAAGTTTTTGGCCCTCTAACTAAGAGTCTTACACGATATTTTTTTTTCAATCTAAATATAGGTGCATTCACAGGGCCTAAAATTTTGGCATCGATACTCCTTTGTATATAAGATTTAAATTTTGATGCTTCTTTTTCTAATTTACTTTCATTTTCACCTGTCAGAATTAAAGAAATGAATCTTTGAAAAGGAGGAAGATTATTTCTTTTTCTAATTTCTATCTCTTTTTCTAAAAAAATTTCTGGGTTTTTATGAGTAATATCTGAAATCATTTTTGTGTTAGAATTATAAGTTTGAAAATAAACTGTTGAGGGTTTACCAGCTCGCCCTGCTCTGCCTGACAATTGATGATATAATTGTAAATTTTTTTCTGCTACTCTTAAGTCATGTCCATGAGAAGATAGATCAATATCAACCACAACAATGCAATTTAGATTTGGAAAATGGAAACCTTTAGAAATTAATTGAGTTCCTACTAAAATTTCAATTTCGTTGTTTATTATTTTTTCTAATTTATCTTTTGAACTTTTCTTGTTCATTGTATCACTTGAAAAAATTTCAACTTTTTTTGATGGAAAATTCCTTTTTACTTCATCAGAAATTCGTTCTACACCTGGTCCACTAAATATAAAATTACAATTTCCCTCTTTTGAACAATCCCTTTGTAATGAATTTCTAAATCCACAATAATGACATAAAAGATAGTTTTTATTTTTGTGATAAACTAAATTAATTGAACAATTTGGACATGAAAAGCTGCTAAAACATTTTTTACATAAAACATTTGGTGAAAATCCCCTTCTATTTAAAAAAAACAAAACTTGATCCTTTTTTTCTAAATGAAAATTAACTTTTTGAATTATTTCTTTTGAAAGCCAAGATTGTTTTTGCAGCCTTACATTATTAAGATTAATTATCTCATAGTTTGGTAAGGAAGCATCCTGATATCGTTTTTCTAGTTTTGAAATACTATATTTCTTTTTTTTTATATTTTCGTATGTTTCAATTGATGGAACGGCAGTAACTAAATTTATGGGAATATTTTCAAATGAAGCCCTGGATATTGCCATATCTCTAGCATTGTAAATTATTCCCTCATCTTGTTTGTAAGATTGATCATGTTCCTCATCAACTATTATCAATCCTAATTTCTTAAAAGGTAAAAATAGTGATGATCGAGCACCAATAATAACTCTAATTTTACCTGTAATAATTCCACTCCAAATAATTTCTTTATTTTTTTTTGTTATTCCTGAGTGCCAAATAGCAGGTTTAAAACCAAAAAATTCTATAAATTTTTTTTCAAATTGACTGGTTAGTCCAATTTCAGGCAACATAACCAAGCCCTGTCTACCCTTTTTTAAAATATCTTTTAAAGCTTCAAAATAAACGAGAGTTTTACCTGAACCTGTTGTACCTTGTAAAACGTGTACATTAAATTTTTTGTTTGAGTCATTTATTTGTTTTAGGGATTTTTTTTGTTCTTCTGTAAGTTCTATAGAATTGTTTTTAATGTCATAAGAAAAATTTTGATAATTTTCTTTATCAAATAATTTAGCAGGCCTACCACTTAATAAAGTAAGTTTTAAAGCCATTCCTTTTGGAACTATATTGTATTTTGAAAACCAATTTAAAAAATTTATTGTACTTGTTTTTAAATTTGGAATATCTAATTTGTTAATTACTTTTTTAATTTTAAACTTTTTATCATTTTTTTTTTCAAAATTATCCCATACAACGCCAATTATTTTAGATTTACCAAAAGGAACTTCAACAAAATCTCCAATCTTTAAATCAAAATTACTTTCATAAGTGAAGGGATGGTTAAATATATTTGGTAAGAGAATCGGAAACTTCATATTTAGATAATATGAAATATTTTTATGAGTGTATTGCTCTTTTATCTACAGATAATGCCGCTTCTTTCACTGCCTCTGAAAAAGTTGGATGAGCATGACAAGTTCTGGCAATATCCTCTGAACTAGCACCAAATTCCATTGCAACACCTATTTCTGCAATTAACTCACCGGCATGAGGTCCTATTAAATGAGCTCCTAGTACTTTATCAGTTTTCTCGTCAGCTAAAATTTTTACAAATCCTTCCGCATCATCAATTGCCTTTGCCCTGGAATTTGCCATAAATGAAAATTTACCAATTTTATATTTAATATTTTTTTCTTTTAATTGCTCTTCAGTTTTTCCAATAGAAGCAACTTCTGGGGTTGTGTAAATAACTCCTGGTATAGTATCATAATTAACATGACCTGATTGTCCTGCAATATTTTCTGCGACAGCAATCCCTTCATCTTCTGCTTTGTGAGCTAGCATAGGACCTGCAATAACATCTCCTATAGCATAAATATTTTCAAGATTCGTTTGAAAATTTTTTTGAGTTTTAATTCTCTTTCTATCATCTAAATCAATACCAATTTTTTCAAGATTTAAACTATCAGTATTAGCTTTTCTACCTACGGAGACTAATACCACATCACATTCAAAATCTTTTTTATTTCCATTTTTATCTGAAGTAAAAATAACAGCTCCTGACTTATTTTTTTTAACTGACTCTACTTTATGTTGCATGTGAAATTTAATTCCTTGTTTTTTTAAAATTTTCATAAACTCATTTGAAATTTCTCTATCCATACCTGGCGTTATATGGTCTAAAAATTCAACGACATGAACTTCTGCTCCAAGTCTTGACCAAACTGATCCCATTTCAAGACCTATGTAGCCACCACCTACCACAACCATCTTTTTTGGAACATTTTCCAATTTTAATGCACCTGTTGATGAAACAATTACTTTCTCATCAAATTTGATCCCAGGTAAAGATACTGGCATTGAACCAGTAGCAATTATTGTTTTTTCAGTTTGTATTACTAATTCATTATTTTTATCATCTTTGATAAGAATTTCATTTTTAGATTTAAAACTTCCTGTGCCTTTAAAATATGTAACTTTATTTTTTTTAAATAAAAATTCTACACCCTTGGTTAAAATCGTTACTGCCTTGTCCTTACTTTTCATCATTTTAGGCAAATTTAACTTTATTTCACCTATTTCAATTCCTTTATTTGATAAATTTTGAACTTTGTGAAACTCTTCTGATAAGTTAAGTAAACTTTTCGATGGAATACAACCAACATTTAAACAAGTTCCTCCAAGTGATCCTCTCGATTCTATACATGCAGTTTTAATACCTAGTTGTGCAAGCCTGATTGCACAAACATAGCCCCCTGGGCCACCTCCAATAACTACAGCTTGAAATTTATCTGCCATCTAAATATCTAAAAATAGCCTTCTTGGGTCTTCAAGGTTTTCTTTGATCATTTTCAAGAATGAAACTGATTCTTTTCCATCAATTATTCTATGATCATATGATAGTGCTAAATACATAATTGGTCTTATCTTAATTTCACCATCAACCACTATAGGTCTATCAACAATGTTATGCATACCAAGGACTCCAGATTGAGGTAAATTTAATATTGGAGTTGAAAGCATAGAACCATAAACACCACCATTACTTATAGTGAAAGTTCCTCCTTGAAGATCTTCAATTGTAAGTTTTCCGTCTTTAGCCTTTTCAGAAAGTTCTTTAATTCTTTTTTCTATTTCTGCGAAAGAAAGTTCATCGGCATTTTTTAACACTGGAACTACTAACCCTTTATCAGTGCCTACTGCAAAACTAATATTATAATAATTCTTGTAGATAATTTCATCACCTTCTATTTCAGCATTAACAGCAGGAAAGTTTTTTAGTGCTACTACACATGCTTTAACAAAAAATGACATAAATCCTAGCTTAATACTATATCGATTTTGAAAATCCTCTTGATTATCTTTTCTTATTTCCATTATATTTGACATATCAACTTCATTAAAGGTTGTTAATAAAGCAGCATTTTCCTGGGCCTGTTTTAATCTTTTTGCAATTGTCTGTCTAAGTCTAGTCATTTTGATTTTTTCTTCATGGCCATACTTAATTTTTCTCTCTGAGGGAGGTGGATTAATACCCATTAAATTTATTAAATCACCTTTTAAAATTCTTCCGTCTTTTCCAGAACCTTTCACTGATTTTACATCGATTTTATTATCTTCAACAATTTTTCTTACGGCTGGAGACAAAGTTTGATTTTCAATGTCATTTTTTTTTTCTTGAACTTCTTGTGTAAGAACCAATGGTTTTATTTCTGGTTCTTCTACTTTTTCCTTATTATCAAAAATTTCTGGCTGATCTTTTTCTTTTTGTGTTTCTAGTTTGATTACATTGTTTTCATCCACTGATGGTTTAGTTTTTTCAATTTCTTCAGATTTGTTATCTCCTGAACCATTTTGTGAGACAGATCCTAAAAGTGCTCCTACTTCGACAACTGAACCATCTTTAGAGTTTATCTTTATTAGCACCCCAGAAACTGGAGAGGGAACTTCTAAATTTACTTTATCAGTTTCCAATTCAACAATAGGTTCATCTACTTCAACTGTATCCCCCACAGTTTTTAACCATTTAGATACTGTTGCTTCGGTAATACTCTCACCTAAAACAGGAACTACAATTTTTTCACTCATTATATATTAACTAAAAACTTTCTTTATAATTTCTTGTTGTTGAGAAATGTGCCTTTTAACATATCCCGTTGCTGGAGATGCATCAGGGCTCCTTCCAATATAAGAAATCTGATTATTATTAGCCTTAATATTATCTAATGTCCATTGGATATAATCTCTAACTGAAAACCATGCACCCATATTTTTTGGTTCTTCTTGACACCAATAAAATTTAGCATTTTTTGCATAAGGTTTAAGTTCTTTAACAAGGCTTTTTGCTGGAAATGGATATAATTGTTCAATACGATAAAAAACTACATCATCTATTTTTCGTTTTTCTCTAGCCTCTAAAAGATCAAAGTAAATTTTACCAGAGCATAAAATTACTTTTCTAATTTTTTCAAATTTTTTTAATTCTATAAAACCTTTACTCTTAGGATCGATAGCATGATCCCATAAAACTCTATGAAAAGAATTTTTTTTACTAAAATCTTCTAAATTAGACACACAAAACTTATGTCGTAATAAAGATTTTGGTGTCATTATTATTAATGGTTTTCTAAAATCCCTATGCATTTGTCTCCTTAATGCATGAAAGTAATTAGCTGGTGTAGTGCAATTCATTATTTGCATATTATCATTTGAACATAACTGTAAAAACCTTTCTAATCTCGCAGATGAATGCTCAGGTCCTTGACCCTCATAACCATGGGGCAGTAACATCACTAATCCAGAGGCCCTAGACCATTTTCTTTCTCCAGATGCTATAAACTGATCAATTACAACTTGGGCTCCATTTGCAAAATCTCCAAATTGTGCTTCCCACAAAGTTAAGGTATTTGGTTCTACCAAACTATACCCATATTCAAATCCTAAAACTGCTAATTCAGATAAAAAACTATCAACAACCTCAAAATTTTTTTGTTTTTTTGAAATATTATTTAGTGGAATGTATCTTGAATTATCTTGCTGATTTCTCAAAACTGAATGCCTTTGACTAAAAGTACCTCTACCAGTATCTTGTCCTACTAATCTTACAGGATAACCTTCCTCTAAAAGTGATCCAAATGCTAATGCTTCTGCTGTAGACCAATCAATACCTGATCCAATTTTAACGCTAATTTTTCTATTTTCTATTATTTTTGAAATTGTTTTATGAACATTTATTTTATCTGGAATTGTATTAATCCTATTAGAAATTTCCAATAATTTTTTGGTATCTGCTCCCGTAACACCTCTTTTATCTTTTCCTCTTTCGGGCTTATACCTTGACCAAGTTCCCTCAAACCATTCAATTTTTGGTTTATAATCTTTTGCTGTTTTAAACTGATCATCTAGTAGATCTTTAAATTTTTTTATAGATTTATTTAAAAAATCTCTAGAAATCACCTGATTATTGATTAATCTTTCTCCATAGACTTTTACTGGAGAAGGGTGTGATCTAATTTTTTTATACATTAAAGGCTGAGTGAATGAGGGTTCATCACCTTCGTTATGTCCAAACCTCCTATAACAAATCAAATCAATAACTACATCTCTGTTAAATTTTAATCTAAAATCTGTGGCTATTCTGGCAGCATAAACTACTGCCTCTGGATCATCGCCATTAACATGTATTATTGGGGCTTCTACCATTTTTGCAACATCAGATGGGTATGGTGATGATCTTGCAAACCTAGGACTTGTAGTAAATCCAATTTGATTATTAATTATTATGTGAATAGTTCCTCCTGTGTTATGTCCTGGCAATCCTGACATTGCAAAACACTCTGCAACAACCCCTTGGCCTGCAAAAGCTGCATCACCATGAATTAAAATTGGTATAACTTTTTTTCTCTCTCTATCTTTATGAAAAAATTGTTTGGCTCTCGTTTGACCAAGTACAACTGGATTTACAGCTTCTAAATGAGAAGGATTATCAGTTAAACTTACATGAACAGAATTACCATCAAATTCTCTATTAGAGGAAGCTCCTAAGTGATATTTTACATCTCCAGCTCCATCCTCTGAAGTGCTAATTTCCCCTGTAAATTCATTAAAGATTCTTTTATAAGATTTTTGCAATACATTGGCCAAAACATTCAGTCTACCTCTATGAGACATTCCTATCTTAACTTCTTTAACTTGAGACTGTCCTCCAATTTTAATTATCTGTTCTAATGCAGGGATTAAACTTTCTCCACCATCAAGTCCAAATCTTTTAGTTCCAACATATTTAGTATGCAAAAACTTTTCAAATCCCTCTGCTTGAATAAGTTTATTTAAAATCGCTTCTTTACCATTTTGAGTAAATTTAAAATCATCAGTTTTTTCAACTCTGTCCCTAAACCATTTTCTCTCTGTAGGATTGGCAATATGCATATATTCATATCCAATGGATCCACAGTATTTATCTTTTAAAAATTGTAAAATTTCTTTAATATTTGAATATTGTTTATTTGTGACACCATCTAAAAAAATTTTATTAGTATAATCCTCTTTTTTGAAACCATAAGATTCTGGATGTAATTCATCTAAATACTCAGATTTCATCATTCCTAAAGGATCGAGTTTTGCTATAAGATGACCTCGCTGTCTGTAGGATCGAATCATTGCAACTGCTTTGATTGAATTAGCGTTGGATTTAATTGTTTCTAATTCACTAATTTGGGTATTTTCGTTAGTTGTTACCTTAATATCTTTTAAAGAAATTTTATTTTTCTTTGGACTCCACGAAGGTCCATTTATTTCATTGACAATAACATCCACTTCATCCCCAATTTCATCAAAATAATTTTTCCAACTATTTGGTAAATCTGGATCTTTATTAATATACTGTAAATACATTTGTTCTATGAATGCACTATTGGATTTACTTAAAAACCCTGTTTTTTCAAATTCTAAATTTTTAGAAGAAGACATTTTTTTTTAATATAGACGTAGAAAAGAATTTTTCAATTAGACAATTTATCAAAAAGAGTCTTTCCAATTTTAGAAGGTGAGTTAGCAATGATTATGCCACAATCTTCCATCTTTTTAATTTTATCTTGTGCCCCACCTTTGCCTCCAGAAATAATTGCTCCTGCATGACCCATTCTTCTTCCAGGTGGTGCTGTTATACCTGCGATAAATCCAACTATTGGTTTTTTAATTTTGTGATTTTTGATAAATTCAGCCGCTTCCTCCTCTGCAGTACCTCCGATTTCTCCTATCATTAAAATTGATTCAGTTTCATCATCATTTAAAAATAAATCTAAACAGTCTATAAAATTTGTCCCATTAATTGGATCACCACCAATACCAATACAAGTTGATTGTCCAAGTCCATTGTCAGTTGTTTGTGCAACTGCTTCATAAGTAAGTGTACCTGATCTTGAAACTATTCCAACTGATCCTCTTTTATGTATATTGCCAGGCATAATACCAATCTTACATTCATCCGGAGTTATTATCCCTGGACAGTTTGGACCTATTAATCTGCACTTTGATTTTGATAACTTTTGTTTTACTTTGAGCATATCCTGAATAGGAATACCTTCGGTTATACAAACAATAAGATCAATGGATGCTTCAATAGCTTCAATTATTGCAGCAGCTGCAAATTTAGCAGGAACATAAATCATTGTTGCATTTGCACCCTCTGAGTCCCTAGCTTCTTTAACGGTATTAAAAACTGGAAGCCCTAAATGTTTTTGACCACCTTTTTTTGGTGTAACACCACCAACTAATTTTGTTCCATATTTTATTGCTTGTTCAGAATGAAAGGTTCCATGTGAGCCCGTGAAACCTTGGCAAATTAATTTAGTACCTTTATTTACTAAAACTGACATCTATTTGATAGCCTCAACAATCTTTTTTGCAGCATCATCAAGATTTTCAGCTGAGATTAATTTTAAGCCAGAATTGTCTAATATTTTTTTTCCCTCTTTAAAATTTGTACCAGCTAATCTAACAACAAGCGGAACTCCAATATTAATCTCTTTTGCTGCATCTACCACCCCTTGAGCAAGAACATCGCAGCGCATTATACCACCAAAAATATTTATCAATATTCCTTTAACATTTTTATCTGATAAAATTATTTTTAACGCTGCTGAAACTTTTTCCTTTGAAGCACCTCCTCCCACATCTAAAAAATTAGCAGGTTCTTTTCCATAAAGTTTAATTATATCCATTGTTGCCATTGCTAATCCTGCTCCATTCACCATACACCCAATACTTCCGTCTAATTTGATATATGCTAAATCATGTTTGCTAGCTTCAATTTCTGTTGGATCCTCTTCGTTTAAGTCTCTTAACTCTATAATTTCAGGGTGCCTAAATAAAGCATTAGAATCAAAATTTACTTTTGCATCTAAGCAGATTATTTTTTTTTCTTTTGTCAAAATCAATGGATTAATTTCAACCATATTTGAATCTGTACTTATGAACATTTTATAAATTGATTTAATTAACAATATTGCTTGCAATTTTGCACTATCTTTTAAATTAAAAATTTTAATTATCTCCTCACAATCTTCTTTAGAAATTTCATCGTCAATATCAACTTTGGTTGTAATGATTTTTTCTGGAGTATTATCTGCCACTTCTTCAATATCAACACCACCTTGATTACTAGATATAAAAGCAATTTTTGAACTAGCTCTATCAACTAAGCAAGAAAGATAAAACTCTTTTTCTATGTTAGAAGACTCTTCAACATACAATCTTTTTACCTCTCTACCTTCAGGTCCAGTTTGATGAGTTATCAATTTTTTTCCCATTAATTCTTTAGCTGCTTCACTTAAATCCTCAATAGAATCTAAAATTTTTACTCCTCCTGCTTTACCTCTTCCTCCAGCGTGAATTTGAGCTTTTAACACATATTTTTTTGTTTTAAGTGATCTTGCTTTTTCTACTAACTCTTCAGCTGAAAATGCAAACACTCCCTCTGGAACACTTGCACCATATTTTTTTAAGATTTTTTTAGCTTGATGTTCGTGAATATTCATTATTACTTAGAAAGATCAGGATCTATTTTAGATGCCGCTATCCATAAAGCTTTAACTGAATCAATGGAATGCATGAACTCCTTTTTTTCTTTTTCATCTAAATCGATCTGTTCTATTTTTTCAACACCTTTTTTTCCAATAATCACTGGGACACCAGCATACACATCATTTACTCCATATTCTCCATTCAACTGAACAGCACATGGTAATAATTTTTTTTCGTCATTCAAGTAGGCTTCTGCCATCTGAACTCCTGATGCCGCAGGTGCATAAAATGCTGATCCTTTTTCAAGAAATTTTACGATCTCAGCACCACCATCTCTAGTTCTCT
This sequence comes from uncultured Pelagibacteraceae bacterium, assembly GCA_902604605.1. GTDB lineage: Bacteria > Pseudomonadota > Alphaproteobacteria > Pelagibacterales > Pelagibacteraceae > Pelagibacter. Next base: position 16,003 of record CACKZI010000004.1, read on the forward strand.
GATTTATTTCTTCTAATCTTTCTTGGGAAATTTTTCCTTCTTTTACTAAATCAAGCAAAGGTTTTCCTGAAACTTTTGTAAATCTAGGCATTGGTACCATAGTATCTCCATGCCCACCCATCACCATTGCGTCTATTTCTTTTACAGGAATATTGAGTTCTAATGACAAAAATAATTTAAATCTTGAACTATCCAAAATCCCTGCCATACCAACTACCTTATTCGCCGTTAATCCTGAAAATTTTTGAAAAGCCATGACCATTACATCTAAAGGATTTGTAATACATATCACAAAAGCATTTGGTGCATTATTTTTAATTCCTTCAGCAACTTGTTTAATAATTTTCAAATTTATTCCCAATAGGTCATCTCTACTCATTCCAGGCTTTCTTGGGACACCAGCAGTGATAATAATTACATCAGAATTTTTAATATCTTTATAGTCATCAGTGCCTGAAAATTTTACATTAAAACCATCTACTGATGATGATTGAGCGATGTCTAAAGCTTTGCCTTTAGCTATTCCACTTGCAACATCAAAAAGAACCACCTCATCTACAAGTTCTTTTGTGCCGATTAAATGGGCAAGAGTTCCTCCTATTTGGCCAGAACCAATTAAAGATATTTTTCTCATTAATTTTTCTCCTTATTTCATTGTTGGCATTACGAACTCAGCGTTTGATCTAATTCCAGAAGGCCATCTTGAGGTTATTGTTTTAAGTTTTGTATAGAATTTTATACCTTCCATTCCATGCATTGCACTATCTCCAAATAAAGATCGTTTCCAACCACCAAAACTATGGAAAGCCATCGGAACTGGAATAGGAACATTTATACCAACCATGCCAACTTGAATCTTGCTTGCGAAGGTCCTCCCTGCATCGCCATCTCTAGTGTAAATACTAACTCCATTTCCATATTCGTGATCATTTATAAGTTTTGATGCTTCCTCAAAAGTTTTCACTCTTACTACAGATAAAACTGGTCCAAATATTTCTTCTTTGTAAATTCTCATTTCTTTTTTTACATGATCAAACAAACAGCCTCCAATATAAAAACCATTTTCATAACCTTGTAATTTTAAATTTCTGCCATCCACAATTAGCTTGGCTCCTTCTTTTACTCCTAAATCAATGTATCCTTTTACTTTTTCCAGATGTTCTTCGGTTACTAAAGGTCCCATCTCAGAACTTTTATCCATTCCTGGACCAACTTTTAAAGCTTCTGCTTTTTTGGATAATCTTGAAACTAGCTCATCGCCTATATCTCCAACAGCTACTGCAACTGACTGGGCCATACATCTCTCACCCGCAGAGCCATAAGCAGCACCCATCAGACCATTTACTGCACCATCTAAATCACAATCTGGCATAACAACTAAATGATTTTTTGCACCCCCTAGTGCTTGAACTCTTTTTTCATTTTTTGCAGAATTTTCATAAATATATTTTGCTATTGGTGTTGAACCTACAAAACTTACTGCCTTGATATCTTTATTCGTTAAGATTGCATCTACAACTTCTTTATCTCCATTTACAACATTAAAAACTCCATCTGGAAGACCAGCTTCTTTCAATAATTCTGCCAATCTAATTGCACATGATGGATCTTTTTCGGAGGGCTTTAATATGAAAGTGTTTCCACATGCAATTGCTATAGGGAACATCCACATTGGTACCATCGCAGGAAAATTAAAAGGAGTAATACCTGCTACAACCCCTAATGGTTGACGCATTGACCAACTATCAACATTGGTTCCAACATTTTCTGAAAATTCACCTTTAAGTAAATGAGGTATACCACATGCAAATTCAACAACTTCTAAACCTCTCGTCAAAGATCCTTTGGCATCTTCATAAACTTTTCCGTGTTCTGAAACTATTAATTTTGTAAGTTCATCTGAATTCTTTTCTATTAATTCTTTAAACTTAAACATAACTCTTGCTCTTACAAGGGATGGCTTTAATGACCATTCCTCAAAAGCCTTTTGTGCAATTGTTACTGCTTGATCTAAATCTGCTTTAGAAGCTAATCTAACTTCTTTTTCTTGTTCTCCAGTCGCTGGGTTAAAAACTTTACCTTTTTTATCTGATTTACCAGGAATTATTTTTCCACTTACAAAATGTTCGATTAATTTCATGAATACGATCTTTTAGATTAAAAACACGTGTTAGTCTATTGTTTAAAAATTAGCGGTTGCTAACATTTTTTTAATTTCAGCAATAGCTTTTGCAGGGTTTAAACCTTTTGGACATGCACTTGTACAGTTTAAGATTGTATGACAACGATATAGTTTTAATTCATCTGCAACTTTTTTTAGTCTCGCTTGTCTTTCTTCATCTCTACTATCAACAATCCATCTATAAGCCTGAAGTAACACAGCTGGTCCTAAATATTTATCACCATTCCACCAATAACTTGGGCATGACGTAGAACAACATGCACACATAATACACTCATAGGCACCATCCAATTTTGCTCTGTCTTCTTTTGATTGAATAATCTCTTGAGTTACAGATTCTGAGTTTGATTTTAACCAAGGTTCAATAGATTGGTATTGTTTATACAATCCATCTAAATCTCCTATTAGATCTTTTTTAACTTTTAAATGAGGTAGTGGGTAAATATCAATATCTCCATCAATTTCTGAATGAGGTGTAGTACAGGCCAAACCATTTTTACCTCCCATATTCATTGCACAAGAACCACATACCCCATGAGCACAAGATCTTCTATAAGCAATTGTAGGATCAATTTCATTTTTAATTTTGTTTAAAATATCTAAAACTTTGGTTGGACAATTATCCATATCAACTTCGTAAGTATCTATTCTGGGATTCTCACCAGACGAGGGATCCCATCTGTAAATATTTACTTTTCTAAGATTTTTTGAACCAGTCTTATCTTTAAAATATTTGCCTTTTTTAATTTGAGAATTTTCAGGTAAATTAATTTGTACCATCAATACACTCTTTCTTGAGGTGGGAAATATTGTACGTCATTAGTAAGTGTAGATTTATGAACTTCTCTATAACTTATCTTTGTATTTTTTCCATCACACCAAGCAAGTGTATGCTGCATAAATTTTTCATCATCTCTTTTTGGATAATCTTCTCTCGCATGAGCTCCTCTACTTTCTTTTCTATTATAAGCAGAGTCTACTGTTACTACCGCTTGTCTAATCAAATTATCAAACTCTAAAGTTTCAACTAAATCAGTATTAAATATTAATGATTTATCTTTAACTGATAATGACTCTAAGCCATCATAAGTTTTTCTTATTTCTTCAACTCCTTCTTTTAGAGTTTTTTCTGTTCTAAAAACTGCACATTTAGACTGCATAGTCTTCTGCATTGCTAATCTCAATTCAGCTGTTCCAGTGTCACCCTCAGCATTTCTAATTTTATCAAATCTATCAATACATTTTTGCGTTTCAGCTTCACTAATTTCCTCATGTGGTGTTCCAGGTTTAACTAATTCTGCAGCTCTTTTTGCTGCTGCTCTACCAAAAACAACTAAATCGATTAATGAGTTAGATCCCAATCTATTTGCCCCATGAACTGAAACACATGCAGCTTCTCCTATTGCCATTAAACCAGGAACAGTTTTTTCTGAACCATTAACAGTTAACACTTCTCCTTTATAATTTGTAGGTATACCTCCCATATTATAATGAACTGTTGGCACTACAGGAATTGGTTCCTTAGTAACATCTACATTTGCAAATAATCTTGCTGCATCTGTTATACCGGGTAATCTACTTTCAATAATTTCTTTATCTAAATGACTTAAGTTTAAATGAACATGGTCTTGATCTTTTCCAACACCTCTTCCCTCATTTATCTCAATTGACATTGATCTACTTACAACATCTCGAGATGCTAAATCTTTTGCCTTTGGAGCATATCTTTCCATGAATCTTTCACCTTTAGAATTTGTAAGATAGCCCCCTTCTCCCCTTGCTCCTTCTGTAATTAAAGTACCATGACCATAAATACCTGTTGGATGAAATTGAACAAACTCCATGTCTTGTAGTGGCAATCCAGCTCTTAAAACCATTGCATTACCATCTCCTGTACAAGTATGCGCAGAAGTTGCGGAATAGTAAACTTTACCATAGCCACCTGTTGCAATAATTACTGTATGTGCTCTAAACCTATGGATAGTACCATCATTTAAATTCCATGCTATTAAACCTTTACACTCTCCATCTTTCATCAAAAGATCCAATGCAAAATATTCTATAAAAAATTCAGTTTTGTGCTTTAAAGCTTGTCCGTATAAAGTGTGTAAAATTGCGTGACCAGTCCTGTCTGCTGCTGCACAAGTTCTTTGAACTATTCCATTTCCATAATTCTTTGTCATACCACCAAATGGTCTTTGATAAATTTTTCCATCTTCAGTTCTACTAAAAGGAACACCGTATTTTTCTAATTCAATCACCGCTTTAGGTGCCTCTTTACATAGATATTCAATGCTATCTTGATCTCCTAACCAATCAGCTCCTTTTACAGTATCGTACATATGCCATCTCCAATCATCTTCACCCATATTTCCAAGAGCAGCTGAGATACCTCCTTGAGCTGCTGAGGTATGGCTTCTGGTTGGAAATACTTTTGATATACATGCTGTTTTTAATCCAGCTTCACTTAAACCTACTGCAGCTCTTAATCCTGAACCTCCAGCTCCTAAGACAACAACATCGTACTCATGATTAATTATTTTATATGAACTCATAACCTAGTTATTAATATAATTGTAATTAATGGAATTACCACTGCAGAAGCATATAAAACCGTGTTTGCGACATTTTTGATTTTATTATTTTTAATATAATCCTCAAAAACCTCACTAATACTCAAAGCTGAAAAAAAATATGCAGTAATTATAAATAAACTAAATAAAAACTTAGATAATGGGTTTGAAAAAAAATTTACAACAACAAAATAACCTTGATCATAAATTTTTATAAAATTTAAAATAAACCACACCATCAATGGAACTAAAAGCGCTCCACTAATTTTGAGAAAAATCCATTTTTTAGTTGCATTTATCATCTTAAAAAAAATTCTTTCCTATTAAATAAAAAATTACTGTTAAAAAAATTGATCCAAATATAACAACTAAACCAGTAATTTTAGTTGTTTTAAGTTCAAATCCATAACCTAAATCCATGATCAAATGTCTTATCTCACTCAAAACTTGGAAAGAAAAAGACCAGGTTAATCCTAAAATAATAAATTTACCTATTGATGAGATTAAAAATAAATTGATCATTTCATAATTATTTTCACCAAAAACTATAAATGAAACCAATGAGCATATAAATGTAATTCCAATAATATTTATTATTCCTGTTATTCTATGTGAAATAGAAACTAATGATGAAATATGCCATTTATAAATTTGAATATGTGGAGATAATGGTGATTTATTTTCCATAAAAATTATTCTTAATTAATGTTTCAGCAATTTCTACAGAATTCAAAGCTGCACCTCTCAACAGATTATCTGAAACAATCCACAAATTTAACCCATTTTTAATTGTTTTATCTTCTCGAATTCTAGATATAAATGTTTCATCTTTACCTTCTGCTTCTAACGGAGTTGAATATCCACCATCAATTCTTTCATCGATTACTTTACAACCCTTAAAATTATTAAGTGTTTCCCTGACCTTTTCAAGAGAAAAAGGTTTTTCAAATTGTAAATTTACTGATTCAGAATGAGAAACAGAAATTGGCAATCTTACACATGTTGCTGTTAAATCAATTTTATCATCTAAAATTTTTTTTGTTTCATTAGTCATTTTTAATTCTTCTTTTGTGTAACCATCGTTTGAAAATACATCAATATGAGGAATAGCATTGAATGCTATTTGTTTTGTAAAATTTTTTGATTTTATTTTTTTACCTTCCAAAACTAACTTAGTTTGTTCTATTAATTCATCCATGGGTGCTTTGCCACCACCTGATACCGATTGGTATGTGGAAACAACTATCCTTTTAATTATAAACAAATCATGCAAGGGTTTTAAGGCAATTACCAATTGCGCTGTCGAACAGTTTGGATTGGCAATAATATTTTTTTTAATATTATTTAAGTGATCTGAATTAACTTGTGGAACTATTAAAGGCACATCTGGATCCATTCTATAATAACTTGAATTATCAATTACAAAACAATCTTTTGAAGCTTTTTTGGCAAATTTTTCTGAGATTTTTCCTCCTGCTGCAAAAAAAGCAATTTTTACTTTAGCAAAATCAAAACTTTCTAAATCAAAAACTTCATGATCTTTACCTTTAAAACTAATTTTCTTGCCCACACTTTTTGAGGAAGCAATTAAATAAAGATTATCGATAGATAGTTTCTTTTTTTCGAGAACTTCTAAAGTTTTTCTTCCAACATTTCCTGTTGCTCCAACTATTGCAATATTCATGATGTAAGTTTTATACTAGATGAAAGGTAAATCGCAAACTTTAAGAGTAAAAGTTTTTCCTTCAATTTCAAGCTTGCCAGTCTCTGATGCTTTGCAAAAAGGCTCATTTATCATTGCAATTCCTATAACCTTTTTGAAATGAGGTGAATAACATGCAGACCTCAGATCTCCTATTAAGTTTCCGTCACCATTCATAATGTTGACTGAGCCTGTTAAACTAATTTCATTTTTTTCAATTTGAACTCCCATTAGTTTTCTTTTAATTCCATCAGATTTAATTTTTTTTAACTTTTCTTTACCCAAAAAAACTATGTCTGAGTCTAAATTTACATATTTTTCAAAACCACATTCAAAAGGATTGTCTTGATTGTCAAAATCATTTCCATAAGAAAGAAGACCGCTTTCAATTCTTTCAATAAGATTCGGGCAGCCAGGTTTAACATTAAATTCCACACCTATTTCAAAAAGATGATCATATAAATCCTGGCCTGATGATGTATTTTCAACATAGACTTCAAAACCACCTTGCTTTGACCAACCTGATCTTGCAATTAAATGTTTGATACCTTTAAAATCAAAATAGTCAAAACCAAAAAATTTTAACTCAGTAATTTTTTTTCCAAAAACCTTTTCCATAAGACCAAATGATTTAGGACCTTGAATTGCAATAATATCAACGTTTGGTTCAAAAATTTTAACTTTAAAATTATTTCCAGAAGCAAGACCTTTAGCAAAAAAAATAACATCTGAATCAGCAATCGAGATCCACCATCTATCATCAGCTAATTTTAATATTACTGGATCATTAACTAAATTTCCATTATTATCAATTATCGGACAGTAATAACATCTTCCAATTTTTGATTTTGACAAATCTCGACAAGTCATAAGCTGAACAAGTTTTGCTGAATCTGGTCCATAAATTTCAACTTGTCTCTCTGCTGCAACATCCCAAATTTGAACATTTTTTTTTAAATGATCACAAGACTCCTCTATTGATCCAAATGCAGCTGGTAATAACATGTGGTTGTAAACGGTATAAGCTGTTACTCCTTGTTTTTCTATTCTTGAAGTATAAGGTGTGCTTCTTAATCTTCTAGATTTTGCTATAGAATAATTTTTCATTTATTTAAAAATTCTAAAATCTTTTCTCGCATTTCAAAAGCTTTTTCAATCATAATCATATGTCCTGATCCACTAATTATACATGTTGTTGAATCTTTGACTAAATTAGCAAATTTTTTTCCACTTTCTAAATTGGCCATCTTGTCAAGTTCTCCTAATACAAACAAAGTTGGACAATTTATAGCTTTTGCTGCATCAGAACCGTTTTGGTAATTATTACATGCAATAAGATCAACAGCTAAAATTTCACTAATATCTCTTGGTGATTGAATAATTTTTTCCACTGGATTTCCACCAATAAATTTTTTTGACCCTTCGTAACCCCATTTCATCATTAATTTAACAGCATCGGTATCTCCATCAGATGCTAAATTAATAAGATCTTTGTGAACAGGCATTCGATAAGAGCCCCCAACAAAAACTATCTTTTTTAATCTGTCTTTGTATTTGAATGAATATTCTAAAGCCTCTAGACAACCTTGTGAATGACCAACAAGAATTATATTTTTTAAATTTAATTCTGTAAAAACTTTTTCTAACCAATCTGCAATTTTTTCAATACTATCTAAACACGGACCTTCAGAATTTCCATGTCCAGGTAAATCAATTGATATAACATTATAATTTTTATTCGAAAAAAATTGTTCTGTAAGTGACCAGACAATGTGTGATAAGCCACTTCCATGCAAAAATACTATGGTATCTTTAAAATTTTGTATGCCTTGCCCAGCATCAGACGCATAAACACTTTTATTTTGTATAGTTATTATCAATCAATTACCTAAAATTTTTTTCTAAGCTCAAATTTTTGAATTTTACCTGTAGAAGTTTTTGGTAATTCACAGAAAACAACCTGTTTAGGAACCTTAAAACCAGCCAAAGTTTCCTTGCAAAAGCTTATTAATTCTTTCTCTGTGGTAGGTTTGTCTTTAACCATTTCAATAAATGCACAAGGAACTTCTCCCCACTTTTCATCAGGTTTAGCTACTACAGCAGCAATTGATACTGAGGGATGTTTGCTTAAAGTGTTTTCTATTTCGATTGATGAAATATTTTCTCCACCAGAAATAATTATATCTTTTGATCTATCTTGTATTTTAACATATCCATCTGGATGCATTACCGCTAAATCTCCAGAATGAAACCATCCACCAGCCATAGCCTTATCGGTTGCAGCCTTGTCTTTGAAATAACCTTTCATGACTACATTTCCTCTAAGCATAATCTCACCAATAGTTTTTCCATCTTTTGGAACTTCTTTCATAGTTTCGGGATCCATAATTGCTGCTCCCTCAAGATTTGGATATCGAACTCCTTGTCTAGCTTTAATTTCATTTTGTTTTTCTTCATCGAATTCATTCCAATCTTCATTCCAAGCACATTGTGTGACATGACCATAGGTTTCCGTTAAGCCATAGACATGCATTACTTCAAAACCAAGTTCTTTCATTTTTTTGAAAATTATACTTGGAGGTGGAGCGCCCGCAGTAAGTACATGAACTTTATTCTTTAGTTTTTTTCGATCTCCTTCTGGTGCACTTGTTATCAAATTTAATACAATCGGTGCGCCTCCAAAATGAGTAACATTATATTTATCTATTAGTTCAAAAATCTTTTTTACATCTATGTTTCGTAAACAAATAGTTCTTCCATTCAACATTGGAATTGTCCAGGGATAACACCAGCCATTACAGTGAAACATTGGAACAATGGTTAAAAAATTTAATCTGTTAGGCATATTCCAAGCTACTGCGCTTCCAGTTGACATTAGATATGAACCTCTATGATGATAAACGACACCTTTAGGATTTCCAGTTGTACCTGAAGTATAACTTAAAGATATAGCCTGCCACTCATCTTCAGGCATTTTCCAAATATAATTATCATCACCTGTATTAAGAAAGTTTTCATATTCTAAATCACCAATTTTTTCTAATTTTGACTGGTCAGCAAATTTATCGTGAATATCAATTATCGTTATTTTTTTGTCTAATTTACTCAAAGCTTTTTTTACTTCCACATGAAGCTGTCTATCAACTACCAGTACTTTTGCATCACTATGATTTAGAATGTATAAGATAGTATTTGCATCTAATCTAATATTAATTGTATTTAAAACAGCACCTGTCATTGGAACTGAATAGTGAGCTTCAAAAATTTCTGGAGTGTTAAAGGCTAAGAACGAAACGGTATCTCCTTTTTTAATACCAATTTTTTCTAATGCACTAGCAAATTTGGTAACTCTTTTGTAAACTTCACTCCAAGTATATTTTCTCTCTTCATATATTATTGCCTCATAATTTGGATAAACATCTTTTGCTCTTTCTAAAAAAGATAAAGGTGTTAATGGAACATAATTAGCGGCATTTTTATCTAAATCTATATCGTAATGACTCATTTTAATTAAATTTAAAATTCATTATATTCGAGCTCCCAGAAATAGCAGATTTATAATGTTGCTCAGCTCTTGGTAAAACTTTATCAAAATAAAATTTTGCAGTATTTATTTTATTGTCATAGAAGTTTTTGTTTTCATTATAATCTTTGAAACTTACATCCAGAACCTTTATCCAAGCATAAGCAACTGAAACAAAACCTAAAGTTTTTAGATAATCATTAGCTGCAGCACTAACATCGTCTTTATCAGTTTGCGATTTTTTATTTATCCATTCACTAAACTTAGTCAATATATCCAAATAATACTTAAATTCCTTTGTAAATGGCTTAATCTTTTCGTTATCTAAATCAGTTTCAGATTTTATTAAATTTATAAATTTATTAATTATATCTCCGTTTTTATTAGATAATTTTCTAAAAACTAAATCTGCAGCTTGCACTGAATTTGTACCTTCATATATTGGGGTTATTCTATTATCTCTATACAACTGTTCAATTCCTTGATCTTTTGTATAACCATAACCTCCATGAATTTGCATTGCATCATTTGTAATTTCCATACCCAAATCAGTAAACAATGATTTTACCACTGGAGTCATTAACGAAACAAAATCTGATGCCTCCTGACGTACTTTTTCATCTTGATGATTTAAACTAACTTCAGTTTGTTGGGATAACCAAAAACATAAGGCTCTCTCACCTTCGATAATTGATTTCATGTTCAATAAAGATCTTCTTATATCTGCATGTTCAATTATAAAATCAGCACCATTAATCGATTTAGTTTTATTTGTCTTACCTTGTTTTCTCTCTTTTGCATAAGCAAGTGAGTTTTGATAAGCAATTTCTGAAATACCTAAACCCTGAATACCAACAACTATTCTCTCAAGATTCATCATTGTAAACATTGCATTTAAACCTTTATCTTTTTTACCAATCATGTAACCAGTAGCTTCATCAAAGTTTAACACACATGTTGCAGAACCTTTTATTCCCATTTTACTTTCAATAGATCCAGTTGATATTCCATTTCTTGGACCAACACTGCCATCATCATTAACTACAAATTTTGGGACTAAAAATAAACTTATGCCTTTTGTTCCTGCTGGAGAGTCTGTAATTCTAGCAATTACTAAATGAATAATATTTTCTGTTAAATCATGATCTCCTGAAGTTATAAATATTTTTTGACCACTAATTTTATACGTTCCATCATTTTGTTTTTTAGCTTTTGTTTTTAAAAGTCCTAAATCTGTTCCACAAACAGGTTCTGTCAAGCACATAGTGCCACTCCATTTACCTTCGACTATTTTTGGTAAATATTTATTTTTTAATTCATCTGATGCATGATGATTAATACAATTATATGCTCCTATACTCAGTTCACTATAAAGTTTAAATGATAAACTTGCAGAAGATAACATTTCATCAAAAAATGCACTTACCGTTTTTGGCATACCTTGCCCACCATATTTTGGATCGCACGATAAAGAAGTCCACCCATCTTCAATATATTTTTTATATGCCTCTTTGTATCCTGGAGGTGTCCTAACTACTCCATTTTCTAAAACCGCAGGATTTTCATCACCCACTTTTGCAAGTGGTAAAATTAAATTTTGATTAATTTTTGCAGCTTCTTCTAAAATATCTTTGACTAAATCAGAACTAACTTCTTTATATTTTTCTAATTCGTTATATTTTTTATTGTCTCTCAATTTCTCAAAAAGAAACATCATATCTTCTAAGGGTGCGGTATAGCTTGGCATAAAAATAGTTTAGAATAATTGATAGATTATTGCAATTTTGAAATTATCGCATCACCCATTTGTGAAGTAGATACTTCTTTCATTCCATCTGATAAAATGTCTTTTGTCCTTAAGCTATCGTTTAGAACGTCTTGAACTGCTTTTTCTAGAGCTTCAGCCTCTTTATCTAGGTCTAATGAATATCTTAAAGCCATAGCAAAACTCAATATACTAGCAATCGGATTGGCAATACCTTTGCCTGCTATATCAGGAGCAGATCCATGAATAGGTTCATACATGGCTCTCATTTCACCATCTTTGTTTTTTGCTCCTAATGAAGCTGAGGGTAATAAACCTAAAGATCCAGTTAACATAGAAGCTTGATCTGACAACATATCTCCAAACAAATTATCAGTTACTATTACGTCAAACTGTTTTGGGTTTCTCAATAACTGCATCGAACAGTTATCAGCAAGCATATGACTTAATTCAACATCTTTATATTCTTTATCATGTAATGCTTGAACTTCCTCTTTCCAAAGTTGTCCTGCTTCCATAACATTTGATTTTTCACAAGATGTAACTTTGTTTGATCTCTTTTTAGCTAAATCAAAAGCGATTCTAGCAACTCTAATTATTTCACTGCTAGTGTAAGTGTGGGTGTTAATCCCTTTTCTTTCGCCATTTTCAATAGGCTTAATTCCTCTTGGTTCACCAAAATATATACCACCTGTTAACTCCCTAACAATCATTATGTCTAAACCAGAAACTATTTCTGGTTTCAATGTTGATGCATCAACTAATTGCTCAAAGCATATTGCTGGTCTTAGGTTAGCAAATAATTTCAATTCTTTTCTAAGTTTTAATAAAGCTCTCTCAGGTTTTTTTGAAAATTCAACATTATCCCATTTTGGGCCACCAACTGCACCTAGCATTACCACTGCACTTTCTAAAGCTTTATAAAACACTTCATCAGTGATTGGGGTTCCATGCTTGTCATAAGAACAGCCTCCAGCAAGATCTTCATCTATTTCAAAATCAAGAGACTTTTTGTCGTTAAACCAATTAATTATTTTTCTAACTTCTGCAATAACTTCTGGACCAATTCCATCTCCTGGTAATAATAATACTTTTCTTTTTTTTACCTTAATCATTAAATATCCATGGTTTTTTAACTTTTAGATCTTTTTCAAAGTTTTCTATTTTGTCTGATTTTTTAAGTGATAATGCTATATCGTCTAAGCCCTCCAATAAACACTTTTTCTTAAATGAATCTATTTTAAATTTTGTCTCACTATTTCCAAATATGATCTTTTCTTCATTAAGATCTATAGAAATTTCTTCCATTCTTTTAGCGTATTCTGATAATTCCTTAATTTTATCATCATCTAGAATAATAGGTAAAATTCCATTTTTAAAACAGTTACTATAAAAAATGTCTGCAAAACTTGAGCTTATAACACAGGTTATACCAAAATCTAATAGTGCCCAAGGAGCGTGCTCTCTTGATGATCCACAACCAAAATTTTTACCCGCAATTAAAATTTTTGAATTATTGAAAGGATTTTGGTTTAAAACAAAATCATCAACTTTTTTACCTTTATCATCATACCTCATCTCAAAAAATAAATTTTTACCTAACCCTGTTCTTTTAATTGTTTTTAAAAATTGCTTTGGGATAATCATATCTGTATCAATATTCACTATTGGTAAATAAGCTGGTATACTCTTTAATGTATTAAACTTTTGCATATTAATTTTGATACTTTCTTACATCATCAAGGTTTCCAGATATCGCTGCTGCTGCTGCCATACCCGGGCTCACTAAATGAGTCCTTCCACCTCTGCCTTGTCTGCCCTCAAAATTTCTGTTTGATGTTGAGGCACATCTCTCTTCAGGCTTTAATTTATCTGCGTTCATTGCTAAACACATAGAACAACCTGGCTCTCTCCATTCAAAGCCAGATTTAACAAAAATTTTATCTAATCCTTCCTGTTCCGCTTGCTCTTTCACTAATCCCGATCCTGGAACAACCATTGCATGAACATGAGAAGCTATTTTTTTGTCTTTTAAAATTTTTGCTGCCTCTCTTAAATCCTCTATCCTACCATTCGTACAGCTTCCAATAAAAACCTTATCTATCTTAATATCTTTAGCTGCCATATTTGGTTTTAAGCCCATATAATTAAGAGCTCTTTCTAAAGAATTTTTTTTATCTTCATCCCTCTCATTTTGTGGATTTGGTACTTTTTCATCAATTGTAATTACATCCTGAGGAGACGTACCCCATGTTATCATTGGTAAAATTTCCTCTGCTTTTAGATTTATTTCTTTATCAAATTTTGCACCCTGATCAGTATTTAAATTTTTCCAATATTCTAAAGCATTATCCCAATCTTTTCCTTTTGGTGACATTGGTCTTCCTTTTAAGTATTCAAATATTTTTTCATCTGGAGCTATCAATCCTGCTCTTGCACCACCTTCAATTGTCATATTACAAATTGTCATTCTTTGCTCAACACTCAATGATCTAATTAAATCTCCTGCATACTCTATTACGCATCCTGTTCCACCTGCTGTACCTATTTTTCCAATAATTTGAAGAATTACATCTTTGGATGTAACACCCAACGGAAGTTTACCATTAACATTTATTTTAAAATTTTTTGCTTTTTTCTGAACTAATGTTTGTGTTGCTAAAACATGTTCTACTTCTGAAGTTCCAATCCCAAATGCTAGAGCACCAAATGCACCATGAGTGGCTGTATGACTGTCACCACAAACAATAACTGTACCTGGTTGAGTAAAGCCCTGTTCAGGGCCAGTAACATGAACAATACCTTGTCTTTTATCATCCATTCCAAAAAGTTGAACACCAAATTCTTTACAATTGGCCTCTAAAGTTTCAACTTGAATTTTTGAATCCTGATCTGAAATACCTTTAGACCTATCTGTTGTAGGAACATTATGATCTGCGACTGCAAGAGTTAATTTTGGATGTCTGACTTTACGCTTAGAATTTCTTAGTCCTTCAAAAGCTTGTGGACTTGTAACTTCATGAACTAAATGTCTATCAACAAATAATAAAGCAGTACCATCATCTTGTTGGTCTACTAAGTGATCGTTCCAAATTTTATCGTAAAGAGTATTGGGCATTGAAAAAAAAATTATTTTTTTTCTGGTATATTTTCAAGTTTTTTTTCTGTCTTAGTTTCAGCTTTAGGAACTTCTTCTTTTATAGCTTCCACTTTAGGAGCTTCATCTTTTTTATTTTCTGTAACTGGAGCTAAATTTTCCTCAGTCATAGTTTCAGGCTTTACATCAATATCAATTCCAATTTTTTTTCTAATCTTTTCTGCAATCCTTGCAGATTTACCAGTTCTATCTCTTAAATAGTAAAGTTTTGCTCTTCTTACTTTTCCTGAACGAATTACTTTAATTGTGTCAATTAATGTTCCATATAACGGAAAAGTTCTTTCAACACCTTCTCCAAAAGATATTTTTCTTACAGTAAAAGATGAGTTTAGGTCTCTACTTTTCTTAGCTATACAAACACCTTCAAAATATTGAATTCTCTCTTTTTTACCTTCGGTAATTCTCACACCAACTTTAACCACATCTCCAGGAAAAAAATCAGGAATTTTCTTTTCAGAAAGAATTTTTTTAACGTTATGTTGGTTTATTTCTTCTATTGTTTTCATTTCAATATTTATCAAGTTAGTTCTTCTTATATTTTTGCCACAAATCTGGTCTTCGGTCGCGTGTTATAGCCTCAGATTGAGATAAACGCCAGTCTTTAATTTTACTATGATCTCCAGATAATAATACATCTGGCACTGATTTTTTCTCCCATATTTGAGGTTTTGTATATTGAGGATACTCTAAAAGACCATTTTCAAAGGTTTCATCAAGTGAAGATTTATCATTCCCTAAAACTCCTGGCAAAAGTCTTAAAATACTATCAAGCACTACTAATGCTGCAGTTTCACCTCCAGACAAAACATAATCTCCTATACTTATTTCCTCAATATTTCTTGTGGTTAAAACTCTTTCATCCACCCCTTCAAAATGACCACATATCAAAGAGATAGATTTTTCTTTTGACAAGTCTTGAGCAAGTTTTTGATCAAATTTTTTACCTTTAGGAGAAAGATAAAAAACTCTCTCTCCTTTTTTAACTTTTTGATCAAGTGCGTTTGCTAAAACATCAGCTTTTAACAACATTCCTGTTCCTCCACCATAAGGAGTATCATCAACTGTTTTGTGTTTGTCAGTGGCTGCATCTCTAATGTTTACAACGTGTAAGCCCCATAATTTATTAGACAGAGCTTTTCCATAAAGACCTTTAGACAAAGGTCCAGGAAAGACTTCTGGATAAAGAGTAAATACTTGAGCTTGAAACATAAATAAATTTTAGATTATTTTTTTTCCTTTTTTGGAGCTTCTTCCTTTTTAGCTTCTGCTGCTGGTGCTGCGTCTGCTTTTGGAGCTTCTTCCTTTTTAGCTTCCTCAGTTCCTTCTTTTTTTCTATCTTTTTTTGGAATTGCTTTTTGAGGATTGTTTCCATTAGCTGGCATAGGCATTAATTCATTTTCACCTAAAATTCTTGCTACTCTAGTTGTTGGTTTTGCACCTTGACCTAACCAATATTTAATTCTTTCAGCCTCAAGTCCAATTCTTTCTTTTTTTTCTTTAGGAAGTAATGGATTGAAAAAACCTACTTTTTCAATAAATCTTCCATCTCTTGCAAATCGACTATCTGCTACAACAACTTTGTAAACAGGTCTCTTCTTTGTTCCGCCTCTTGATAACCTTAACTTTAACATTTACTCTCCTTTTTTTTATTTTAATTGATTAAATAATTCTGGTGGTATTCCTTTATCAGACATACCTTTCAGATTTCCTTTAGACATCTTTTTCATCATTTCAGACATCATTTTAAATTGCTTAAGCAATTTATTGATAGTGGCTGGATCTGTTCCAGAACCATTAGCAATTCTTTTTTTTCTAGAGCCATCAATTATTTTTGGGTTCTCTCTCTCTTTTTTTGTCATAGACAAAATTATCGCTTCATTTTTTGTAATAACACTTTCATCTATACCTGCAGCATCCATTTGAGACTTAACTTTTGATACACCTGGCATAAAAGACATCACTCCCTCTATTCCACCCATTTTTTTCATTTGTCGTAATTGGGTTAAATAATCTTGCATTGAAAATTGTCCTTTTTTTAAATTTTCTTCAGCTTTTTTAATATTTTCTACACCTAAATCTTGTGCTGCTTTTTCTACAAGAGATACAATATCTCCCATTCCCAAAATTCTATTAGCGATTCTATCTGGATGAAATACTTCAAGATTTTCAATTTTTTCACCTATTCCTAAAAATTTAATTGGAACTTGAGAAACAAATTTCATACTTACAGCTGCTCCACCTCTTGCATCACCATCTGCTCTAGTTAAAATTATTCCTGAAAGATTTACAGTATTTTTAAATTCTTTCGCAACAGATGCTGCTACTTGTCCTGTAAGAGAATCTGCAACTAAAAATGTCTCTGCAGGTTTAATTGTATTTTCAATTTGTTTGATTTCACTCATCATTTGTAAATCTATTTGAGTCCTTCCTGCAGTATCAAATAGTATTATGTCAGTGCCATTTAAATTTGCTGCACTAATAGCTCTTTGACAAATATCAGCTGGTTGTTGACCTTCAATTATAGGAAGAGTCAAAATGTTATTTTGCTCCCCTAAAGATTTTAATTGTTCTTGAGCAGCTGGCCTATAAATATCTAAACTAACCATCATAACTTTCTTCTTTTTTTTATTTTCTAAATATTTTGCAAGTTTAGCGGTTGTTGTTGTTTTACCAGAACCTTGCAATCCAACTAACATCATTGGCACTGGTGGAACTGCATTAAGATTTACATCGTTATTTTTTTCACCCAGCAAATTAACTAATTCATCGTAAACAATCTTAACCACCATATCCCCAGGTGATGTTGATCTTATTATTTCTTGTCCTAAGGCTTTTGGTTTAACTTTTTCAATAAATTCTTTAGCTACATCTAGTGAGACATCTGCTTCAAGTAAAGCTTGCCTTATTTCTCTCAAACCCTCATCAACCTGCTTTTCATCAAGAGAAGGAGCCTTTTTTAAAGAAGAAAAAATTTCTTCGAATTTATTTGTTAAATTTTCAAACATATTTATTACACACAGCAGTAACCGCACTAGTGGGCGAACCCTCGCTGACTAGTGTCGATCTCTTTGTATCCAAAGACACCGCAAATTTAACGTTTTTGCGGAAACTGCAACAAACTATAATAGAGGTTCAAAAAGTCAATAAATAAGTTAAATAACTATATATGGACATTAAAGCTTTTAAAATGGATGGATTAGGTAATGATTTTGTTATCATCGATAATAGACAAATAGTGACTGAATTATCAAAGGAGCAAATAATTAAAATTTGTGACAGAAACTTTATTGGATGTGATCAATTAATAATAATTGAAAATGATAAATTTACTGATGCTCGTTTAAAGTTTTTTAATTCTGATGGTGGTGAATCTGGTGCGTGTGGTAATGGCACAAGATGTGTTGCTGATTTAGTTTCTAAAGAAAAAAACAATAAAATAATAATATTAACTACTTTATCAGGAAATTTAAAATCTAAAATATTAGAAAATAATCTAGTTACAACTGAAATTGGAAATGCAAAAATTAAGTGGGATGAAATTCCTCTTTCTTATGAAACAAATACAAAAAATCTAGATATCAAAATTAATGATTTAAACAACAATGAACATTCCGGTGGTACTGCCATAAATGTTGGAAACCCTCATGTTATTTTTTTTGTTGATGAAATTAAAAACTTTGATGTTGCAAAAATCGGTCCACAAATTGAAAATCACAAAATGTTTCCAGAAAAATGCAATGTTACAATTGCTAAAGTTATAAATAAAAATTTAATTAAAGTTAAAGTATGGGAAAGAGGTGCTGGATTAACGAAAGCATGTGGAACTGCAGCTTGTGCTACCGCATTTGCTGGGAAACTAAATGACCTTACTGATAATAATACAGATATAGAATTTGAGAATGGAAAATTATCAATTTTTATAGATGAGAAAAATTCCATTCATATGAAGGGTCCTGTTTCAAACATAAAAGAAATTTCAATAAAATTATAATGGGAATATTTGATAAATTTAAAAAAGGTTTCCAAAAGAGTGCTTCAGCATTTTCATTAGGTCTTAAAGAAATAATTGTAAAAAAAGAGATAGACGATGAAAATTTGAATAAAATTGAAGAATTTTTAATCCAATCCGATGTTGGAATTGAAGCTGCTTCAGAAATAAAAGAAATAATTTCAACGAAGAAAGTTGATCCTAATAAAGATTTAACAAATGAAATAAATCTCATTTTAAAAGAGTATATTATTTCATTGATGAAGCCCTTGGAAAATGTTTCTTTTTTTAAAAAAAAAGAAAAGCTTAATGCTACTTTAATTTCTGGAGTTAATGGTGTTGGCAAAACAACAAGCATTGGTAAAATTGGTAAAATTCTGAAAACAAATGGTAATAAAGTTATGTTTGCAGCCTCAGATACTTTTCGAGCTGCAGCAATTGAACAATTAGAAAATTGGGCTAACAAAATAAATGTTCAAATAACAAAATCATCTCAAGGATCTGATCCTGCATCAGTTGCATATAAAGCTATTGAAGAAGCAATAAATGCAAATTTTGATCAAGTTTTGATTGATACAGCAGGTAGACTTCAGAATAAAAAAAATTTAATGGAAGAATATAAAAAAATTGCAAATGTAACAAAAAAAATAGACCCCAATGCACCACACGATGTTATTTTAGTATTAGATGCAACTTCTGGTCAAAATATAATTAATCAAGTTGAAGAATTTAATAAAATAATCCCAATTACAGGTATCATCATGACAAAATTGGATGGGACTGCAAAAGGTGGGATACTTTTAGCTCTGGCAAAAAAATACAAACTACCAATCATTGCCTTAGGTCTTGGAGAAAAAGAAGACGATTTACAAATATTTGAGGCTGAAAAATTTGCTGAGGCTTTTATTCAATCTAATTAATTAAATTACTTGATATTAGTGGTTTGTAGAAGCTGCACTTATAGTTATCTTTAAATTCAAAGTGACCACAATTTTTAGCAAAAGAAGATATAATGAAATCAAACTTTCCATTTGTAGGATATAGTTCTAATTTTTTTTCTATAATATCAAATTTAAAATTAGCATTTAAACTTTTTACTGCACTTATCATTACTAAGGTTTTGTTATCTTTTAATAGGTAGTAAGCAAAATCATCTGGAAATACTGGAAAGTCGTATTCTTCTAAATAAAATTTTGCATGAGATGGAAACCACTCATATGAAATTAATGGGGACGAAGTTTTAGTTTTATAATCATAAATATAAAGATCTTTAGGATAATCACTTATATAATTACTAGTTTCACCCCTTGCTAAAATTGATTTTTCTCGACCTTTAAAATACAAAGCAAAATTTTTATTATAAGAATTCATTTTATCGATATGAAATAAATCGTTAGCTAAAAAGTTGTTATCTTTCGCAATTGCAACTTTACTTAATAAAAAAGTAAAAACTATAAAAAATATTATTCTACACATAATAATATTTTAAAAATTAATATTGGATTATATTTGTTAAGAATGTGGCTTAATTTAAACTTTTAAAGAATGATCTAAGAGCCAAAACCAATTTTTCATCATATTCCATCATATGATTGTCATATTTAGTAAAATAAGAGTATTTGGGCTCATTAGCTATTTCATAAATTTTTTTACCCATTGCAAACGGTACAATTTGATCTACTTCACCATGCATAACTAAAATAGGAGAGTTTATATTTTTAATTTTTTTATAATTTTCATACTTATCTTTAAGTAGAAAGTTTACAGGAATATAAGGATAGTGCATTTTAGCAGCGTCTACCATAGAGGTAAATGGTGTTTCTAAAATTACACCTGCATAATTCTTATTTTGAGCCAATTGTGTAGCTATACCTGTTCCTAAAGACTCTCCATATAAAATTAAATTTTTTTCATCTACTCCTAGTTTGGCTAACCAATTGATTGCACTCTTACCATCTTTATAAAGACCTTGTTCAGTAGGTTTACCATTGTTACCGCTAAAACCTCGCCAAGCTATGATTAAAAAATTAATATTCATATCTTTAAAATGGTTAAGTTTATGAATTCTATTTTCCAAAGATCCGGCATTTCCATGAAAATAAATGAGGGTTTTATAATCATTGAGATTTTTTTCATGGAACCATCCAAGTAACTCAATATTATCTGAAGTTACTATTTTTACTTTTTTAATATCTACTAAAATTTTATCTCCAGAATAATTATTTTCATTTGGATGATAAAGTAAATTTCGCTGGTAAAAGTATAGAAATACTAAAACAAATAAATATAAAAAAAAGATGGTTAAAACTAATTGCAATAAATTTTTCCTAAATTTTTTGAACATTTTTTTTTTTTGCTAAGTATACGCCAATAAATACTAAAACTGTTCCAATCAAATGATAATTTTCCAGTTTTTCTCCAAATAAAAAATAACCATAAATTGCACCATAAATTGTAAAAATATATAATGTAAATCCAGTCAAAGATGCACCAAGTTTTTTTTGGGCCATCGTATAAAGAGTAAATGCAATTATGCCGGGTGAAATCGCTGCAAAGATTATCCACATAAAAAATTCTCTATTAAAAACAGTTTTTTCAAAAAAAATTTCTTCACCAATATAAAAAGGTAATAAGCTAACAGCGCCAAAAAAAGCTATTAATGTGAATCTTTGAAAAATGTCAAGTCTAGTTTTCCAATAAAATAAATAAATTGAGTATAATGCCCAACCGATTGCGGCAGCTAACATCCAGAGATCACCGATAGTGAAATTAAGATTTATTAATAAATAAAAGTCACCCTTAATAATAATTGCAAAGACTCCGATTAAACAAGATATAAGCCCAACAACTTTAGTGAGATTGATTTTTTCATTAAAAAAAATAGAAGATATCAAAATTATAAATATAGGTGATGACGTATATATAATTCCCATATTAGTAACTGTAGTAGTTTGACCTGCTAAAAAAGGAAAAGCACCACATACACCACAGCCAGTAGCACCTAAGAAAAAAAGTTTTTTATACTCTTTTTTCATAATCTTATAATTTTTTTTCAACGACATATATGTAAAAGGTAAAAGAATAAAAAAAACCAATGTCCACCTCCAAAATGCTAAAGAAATTGGTGGAACAAATTCAACACCTCCTCGAGCAACAACTAAATTTGATGCCATAAAAATGGGTTGAACAAATAAAAGTGAAAATGCAAAAAAATTGTTAGTTTTCGTGTTCAATGATTTGTTTTTGGATTATCTATTTTTTATCAAAGAAAGCTTCATAAACCATCATAAATATTGCAATGCCCATTAAAATATAAACAGGTAACACATCAAAAAAACCTATCATTGATGATCTGGTTAAAGTAGTAGCAAGACCAACTAAAAAAGCTGTAGCAAGTAAAGATCCTAAAAATGTTGTAAACTTTTGCATTTTATTTATTACATTCCTTTTCTAACCAATTAGCAACCCCTAAAAATCTATGATCATCAAAACAATCTCCTACTAGCTGAACTCCTAATGGTAAACTATTTTCACCTTCGAGCAATGGAAGAGAAATACAAGGTGTTCCCAGATAAGACCACACTTTATTAAATTCTGCTGTTCCAGTACTCTTCAAACCTTTAAGCGCTACACCGGGACTAGAGGGTGATAAAACACCATGATAATCCTCAAAAACCTCTTGATAGGACTCATAACTTCTTTTTTTAAAATCAATTGCCTCAGCATATTCTTTTGCAGAATATTTGTTACCTTTGGCTATGGCAGTTTGCATATATTTTGATAATTTCGATTTGTACTTTTTATAATACATTGAAAAATTATTAGCTAAATCTGTTTCATGGATAATTTGATGATATTTATGAATATCTTTAAAATATGACGGAGTGTCAAATACCTCAATATTTTTAAATGACTTAATAAAATATTCAAAAGACTCTCTAGATTTTTTATCAATTATTTTCCAATAATCTGACTTATAAAACATAAACTTAGGTTCGTATGATGGACCTTTTTTTGTTTCTTCTAAAATATTTTCAGCTGAAAAGTATATAGTTGCTGGGTCATGATGGTCCTTTTTTATTAAAACTTTTGCTAATAACGCCACGTCCTCAACAGTTCTTCCAAACATACCAATATGATCAAGTGCATATGATGTTCTTAAAACACCATTTCTTGAAATCAAACCATAGCTGGGTTTATAACCAACAACTCCACAATAAGATGCTGGCCTAATAATTGATCCTCCTGTTTGAGATCCAATTGAAAGTGGTGCCATTAATGAAGCAACAGATGCTGCTGAACCGCTAGATGAACCACCTGGTGTTCGTGAATAGTCGTGAGGATTAGTTGTTTTTGGAGGACCAAGATATGCTAATTCAGAAGTATTTGTTTTACCCATTACAATTGCACCAGCCGCATGTAAAAGTTCAACTATTTCGGCATCTTGAGAATAAGATTTGCCTTTTCTTATTACTGTTCCACATTCAGTCGGCATGTCTACAGTACCAATGATATCTTTAAGAGCTACTGGCACTCCGTGTAATGAGCCAACTGGTTTACCCGATCTTCTATGTTCGTCCGCATCTATAGCTTTCTCTAACAAAATTTTTTCGTCAAAGTAAGCCCATGCTTTAATATCTTTTTCAAACTTATTTATTCTTTCGATATATTTTTCACAGACCTCAACTGATGTTAGCTGACCATTTTTAATCTTTGAGGCCATTTCTTCAACGCTAAGTGAAAAAATATCAATCATTATTTAGTCAGCAAACAATACATCTGGCAGCCATAAAGCAATTCCAGGGAACATATACATTAAAAACATCCCAAAAATTACAATACCTAAGAACGGCATAATGCCTTTAAATATTTCTAGTAATTCAACGTTTGCTTTTTGAACTCCTTTTAAATAATACGCTGACATCGCCATTGGGGGTGTTAAGAAAGATGTCTGTAAATTTAATGCGATTAACATTGCAAAAAAATAAGGATTTACATCAAATACTTCTAATAAAGGTAAAAAAATTGGAACAAAAATAATAAGTATTTCTGTCCATTCTAGTGGCCAACCCAAAAGAAAAATTATTATTTGAGTTATTATTAAAAATTGCCACGTTGTGATATTTATTGATGTAAAGAAGTGTTCAAATACCTCGTGTCCACCTAAATAAGAAAAAACAGAAGAGAAAGTCCACGATCCTATGAACAACCACATAATCATTGCAGTAGTTTTTGCAGTAAGAAAAACTGACTCTTTAAAATTTTGCCATTTTAATGTTTTATAAAACCAAGATAAAAGAATTGCACCAAATGCACCTGCCGCAGCTGCTTCTGCCGGAGTTGCTATACCTGCTAAAATTGTTCCAAGAACTAACATAATCAACCCAAACAAAGGTACAAAAGAAACTAGTACCTCTTTTAAAATTTCTGATCTTGGTGGAATATCTTCGGCTGGTGGTCTAGGTGCTATTGATGGATTTAACCATGCCCTAGTAACTGCATATGCAATATACAGTCCTGCCAACATTAATCCTGGAAAAATAGCAGCTGCAAATAATCTTAACGGTGATAATTGTGCAATTACGGAATAAACAATCAACATAATACTTGGTGGAATTAGAATTCCTAAACAACCACCAGCACAGA